>JAGPIY010000104.1 GCA_018054715.1 Bacteroidaceae bacterium | reverse complement strand
ATCTTTCACCTTAAATTTCATCTCAGTTCCCTCGCTACGGCCAATCCAGTTTCGTTGAGTTTCTTTTAAAGAATCGCTCCATTGTACAGAATCTAATCCATCTAATAAGCGTTGCGAATAGGCACTGACGCGTAAGCACCATTGACGCATCATTTTTTGTATTACAGGATATCCGCCTCGTTCGCTTACTCCGTCAATTACTTCGTCGTTTGCCAGTACCGTACCTAGTTCAGGACACCAGTTTACCATGGTATTACCAAGATATGCAATACGGTAATTCATGAGTGTTTCCTGCTGTTGCTTTTCGCTCATAGCATTCCATTCTTCAGCAGTAAAGGAAAGTTCCTCGCTGGTTGCAGCAAAAAGGTCTTTGGTACCAGTTGCTTTCAACTTTTCAACAAGGTTTGTAATTGGTTGAGCTTTTTGCAATTTTGTATCATAGTAGCTTCCGAACATTTGTATAAAAGCCCATTGAGTCCATTTATAATAGGATGGATCGCAAGTGCGTACCTCACGACTCCAGTCGAAAGAAAATCCAATCTTATCGAGTTGTTGGCGATAGCGTGTAATATTTTGTTCCGTTGTAATAGCAGGATGTTGCCCTGTCTGTATGGCATATTGTTCAGCAGGTAGTCCATAGGCATCGTATCCCATAGGGTTTAATACATTGAAGCCACACTGACGTTTGTAGCGAGCATAAATGTCAGAAGCAATATAACCTAATGGATGTCCTACGTGTAGTCCAGCTCCTGAAGGGTATGGAAACATGTTTAACACGTAATATTTTGGTTTCGAAGCATCTTCAACCACTTTATAAGTTTGTTCAGTAGCCCATTTTTTTTGCCACTTTTGTTCAAGTTCTCTGAAGTTATAGTCCATTCTATTTATGCCTAAATATAGTTATATGTGTAATAAAGCGCAAAGATAATGAATAAATTTCGAATAAAGAAGAAATTTATTTAAATTGCATCGTACGCTTCTTTTAGTTGTTTCATTGCTTGTTCAAGAATTGGGCGAGGGGAGCCAATGTTCAGTCGCATGTATCCTTCACCTTCTTCTTTTCCAAAAATCTGTCCATCATTGAGTGCAAGATGCGCTTTGTCTACAAAAAAATCAATTAGCTGTTGTTGTGAAATGAATTTCATCTTGCGGCAATCTAGCCATATTAAGAAAGACGCCTGTGGACGAATTGGCTGTATATTAGGGCAATTTGTTGCAAGGAATTTGCAAATGTAGTCAATATTCCCTAGAAGATACTCTTGTAACTGGAAGAGCCATTCCGTGCCATGACTGTATGCAGCTTCTACTGATAAGAAAGCTAAGAAGTGTCCTTCTGCAAAGTCATTACCATTAAGATATCCCATGTATTGTCTGTATAAATCTGGATTTGGAATTACGCAATATGAGCTACACAATCCGGCCATATTGAAAGCCTTGCTAGGCGACATAAGAGTAATGGTTTGTTGTGCCATTTCTTCGTTAACCGTTGCAAAAGGGCAATGTTTGTAAGGTGAAAAGGTTAAATCGGCATGAATCTCATCACTCACAACACGTACCTTTTCACGCAAACAAAGTATCGCGATGCGTTCTAATTCTTCTTTTTTCCAAACTCGTCCACCCGGATTATGAGGATTGCATAAAACGAAAAGCTTACAGCCTTTAAGTCGTTTTTCAAAGACTTTCCAGTCAATTTCGAATTGTTCTCCCTCTTGCAAAATAGGAGCATAAACAAGTTCGCGATGATTATTTTGCACCACAAAATGGAAAGGTTGATATACAGGGGGCATAATTAATATCTTATCACCCACTTCAGTAAGACATTGTATTGCAAAAGCAATGCCCGGCACGACGCCTGGTACAAAACCAATCCATTTGGTATTTATTTCCCAGTTATAACGCAATTTTTGCCAAGCTTGGATTGCTGTCCTCCAAGAACTTAATTTTTGAGGATATCCAAAGATGGGGTGTGCGGCACGTTTGCGAATAGCTTCCGTTACAAAAGGTGCTGTAGGTAAATCCATATCAGCTACCCAAAGCGGAATTAAATCTTTTCTTCCCCAGCGTATTTGCATAGCATCTATCTTTAGGGCACCTGTGTTTTCGCGGTTAATTATTTCATCGAAATTATACTTCATATTGCTTTACTTTATAATTTTTTATGTAAAACGGGAAAAGGCGCTTCTTTGTCCTATGCGGAAGTGTGTGGTCCCGCCGAGAATCGAACTCGGATCAAAAGTTTAGGAAACTTCTATTCTATCCATTGAACTACGGGATCATGCTGCCTTTTGGCTTTATGTTGAGGTGAGAAAAACGCGGTACAAAGGTACAACATTTCCTCTACATCGCCAAATATCTTGTAAAAAATGCAGGGATATTGGCCTAAAAGGGCTACTTTCCTAAAATTAGGTTAAAAGGCTTTGCTCCGTTAAACCTTTTAACCTAATTTTATTCTAAAACAATCTACACATTCTACAAATATCGAGGCACATTATTAAATATATTATAATCCCTAAAGAAATGAAACAAATTTTCATCGGATTTTTTCTAAGCATTCTCTCATTGTGCGCTTTTGCAAGCAGCGCTTTACCGGGTGGTATTAAAGGAAAAATCATTGACGCAAAAACGAAAGAAGCACTTGAATTTGTGACTATAAAAATCACATCCAAAGGTTCTACTTCATTAATACAAGGCGGAGTAAGTGATCACAGTGGCCAATTTTCTGTTGGCGGAGTAAAAGCTCCAGGTACTTATATTGCCGACTTTTCTTATGAAGGATATAAAAACTTCAGTTATGAATTTCAATTAAAATCGTCTTCACAAATGCTTGACCTTGAAGATATCCTTCTTCAAAATTCTGAGCAAATGCTTTCGGAAGTACAAGTTGTAGGACAGCAATCACAGATGCGTTTTGAGATTGATAAGAAAGTATTCAATGTAGGGCAAGATCTATCTTCTTCTGGCGAGTCGGCCTCTGAAGTATTGGCCAATATACCTTCAGTAGAAGTGGACAATGAAGGTGAAGTTTCGTTACGTGGAAATTCTTCAGTAACTATTTGGATTAACGGCAAAGAAAGTGGACTAACCGCAGATAATCGTGCGCAAATTCTAGAGCAATTACCCGCAGAAACAATTGATCGCATTGAAGTAATTACGAATCCTTCTGCTAAGTTTAGTCCCGAAGGTACAGCAGGTATCATTAATATCATTTTAAAAGAGAATCGCAAAGCTGGTTATTTTGGAAGCGTGCAAGCGGGTGCCAGTACTCGTGGTAGAGCCAATAGCGGAGCCAATATTAATTATTCAAGTACTAAACTGGATGCCAATGCTAGTATTGGGTATCGTCATCACAGCCGTACGGGAGGATCTATTTCTGAACGAACTTATGATAATAATGCCTATTTAAATAGTCGTTCAGAAAGTGATGGAGATGGAAATCATGTTTTTATGCGAGGTGGATTGACTTATCATATTGACAAAAAAAATGACATAAGTGCAAATGCGTTTGGAATGTTTGGAAAAGGTGATAATACCACCAAAATCAATTATGATGCTTCAAATTATATGAGTCAACGTGTTTCTGATGATGAAAATAAGATGCGAGGTGGAAACGTAATTTTAGGGTATAAATATACATTAAAGCAAGACCATTATATTGATTTTAGTACTTCATATAATGCTTGGGGAATGGATGGAAGCACTGCTATCAATCAATGGTATGCGCAACCTACTACTCGTCCAAGTATCTATCAGAGTCAGGATAATAATATTCGCAATCGAACATGGAACTTTCAACTTGATTATAGCAATAAGATCAACGAAAATACCAAAATAGAGGCTGGCTATAAAGGTGTATTGAGTCATGAGAATAGCCCAATTGTAACCTCCTCAGGCACCGTTCGTGAAGATGCTGTTGCTGATTACAGTTTGTACAATCGTTTTATTTATGATCAAGATACGCATGCTATGTATGCTACATTTTCCAGTAAAATAGGGGCTTTTGGCTATCAACTTGGAATGCGTGGTGAGTACACAAAAATCAATACTCAGTCCAATAAAATGGAAGAGGGAGTGGAGTTGTCAGGTTCGCCTTTTACCAAAGATTATTTTGATTTATTTCCAAGTGCTTTTCTATCATATACTTTGGGCGGCGGTAATGAATTGCAATTTAATTATTCACGTCGTATTTCTCGCCCATGGGGTGGGCAACTTAATAGCTTTCAAAACATTACTGATAGCACCAATATTAGTTCCGGTAACCCTAAGTTAATGCCCGAGTATGCAAATGCATACGAGTTGAACTATATTAAAACTTGGGTCAATCACACCCTTTCGGTATCCACCTATTATCGTACTACAGAAGATGTAATTCAGCGGGTTACTTATTTGGGTGAAAAGAATGTGATGTATAATACTAGTGTTAATGTGGGAAACACGCAATCGGCTGGATTAGAGTTCGTTGCAAAAGATAAAATTGCAAAATGGCTCGACCTTACTTCTACGCTTAACTTCTATTATTACAAGCTTGATAAGTTTACTTATCACGATCAGGATTATGCTGCACAGGAGCAATTTTCGTGGAATGCGCGTATGATTGCCAATGTACTTCTTCCGGCTAAGTTGTCTTTCCAGGCGACTGGAAATTATACAGCGCGTCAAGCTATTGCACAAGGCACTCGTAAAGCGAATTATTCGCTTGATGCCGGATTAAAAAGAAACTTCTTTAATAAGTTGATAGCAGTGAGTGTAAATGCACGCGATATACTCGATTCTCGCTCTTGGAAAACTACTACTAATGGAGATGGCTTCAGTCAGTATATGGAGAGTTGGCGAGAGGGAAGAACCTTCGGTTTTACCATAACTTATAATTTTGGAAATATGAAAGCGAAAATGAATAAAAATTCAAAACAGAGCGAACCCAACAGCGGCTATAATGATTTGAATGGAGGGGAAGAATAAAAAAAAGTACAAAAATATTTTGTTATATCAAAGACATTTACGAACTTTGCAGCCGTGCACAAAACAGAGAGTGCATGGCTGTTCTTTTTTTTGTAAATAAAGTTAGCATAAAAGCAATAAATATACATTAATATAGGATGAAAATCCATAAACATCAAGTTATGACAGACAAAATGATGGTTAAAGAATTAGAGAAAGTGGTTGTCCGCTTCTCTGGTGATTCAGGCGACGGAATGCAGTTGGCCGGTAACATCTTTTCAAACGTGTCGGCTACGGTAGGAAATGATATTAGCACATTTCCCGATTATCCGGCAGACATTCGCGCTCCGCAAGGTTCGCTTACCGGAGTTTCCGGTTTTCAGGTACACATTGGTGCAAATAAAGTATTAACTCCGGGCGATGAATGCGATGTGCTAGTAGCGATGAATCCTGCAGCACTTAAAACCCAGTACAAGTTTTGCAAATCTTCATCTGTTATTATTGTAGATGCCGATTCGTTTCAACAAAAAGATTTAGAAAAGGCTCTCTTTAAAACTCAAGATCCTTTTGAAGAGTTGGGAATAAAGAATGAAGTCATTTCGGCTCCCATTTCCTCCATGTGCAAAAGTAGTTTGGCAGAGTCGGGTCTTGACAATAAAGCAGCCTTGCGTTGTAAAAATATGTTTGCGTTAGGTTTGGTCTGTTGGTTGTTCAATCGCAAGATAGAACTTGCAGAAACCATGTTGCGTGAAAAGTTCGCAAAAAAACCAGCTATTGCAGAGGCAAACATAAAAGTGCTGAATGATGGATATAATTATGGTCACAATACCCATGCAAATGGTGCGGTGACTTATACCATAGAAAGTAAAGAGCCAAAGGCCAAAGGTCTTTATATGGATATTAACGGAAATAAAGCTACAGCCTATGGGTTGATTGCAGCTGCCGAGAAAGCCGGTTTGCAACTTTATCTTGGTTCTTATCCCATTACCCCTGCAACCGATGTGTTGCACGAACTAGCAAAACACAAATCACTTGGAGTAAAAACGGTGCAGTGCGAAGATGAAATAGCCGGTTGTGCTTCAACAATTGGTGCTTCTTTTGCAGGTGCATTGGGTGTTACCAGTACTTCAGGTCCTGGTGTTTGCTTAAAGAGCGAAGCCATGAACCTAGCCGTTATTGCAGAGCTTCCTTTGGTAGTACTCAACGTTATGCGTGGTGGCCCTTCTACAGGTCTTCCTACTAAATCAGAACAGACTGACCTTCTCCAAGCCCTTTATGGACGTAATGGTGAGAGCCCACTCGTTGTAATCGCTGCAACTTCACCTACAAACTGCTTTGATTCTGCCTACATGGCCGCAAAAATTGCAGTAGAGCACATGACACCTGTAGTACTTTTAACCGATGCTTTCATTGCTAATGGTGCAGCTGCATGGAAATTGCCTAAATTGGCCGATTATCCTGCTATCACTCCTCACTATGTAACTCCTGATATGGAAGGTACTTGGACTCCCTTCCAACGTGATCCCGAAACCTTAGTACGTTATTGGGCTACTCCCGGCACAAAAGGATTTTCACATCGTGTAGGTGGTTTAGAAAAATGCAATAAAACAGGTTCTATTTCTACAGAACCAACCAATC
>JAGPIY010000103.1 GCA_018054715.1 Bacteroidaceae bacterium | reverse complement strand
CACTAGTACCGGCACTCAATCAGAGTCTACTATGTATAATTATGGTGTGAAGCTTGTGGGCAATTATAAATGGTCGCTTGCAGAAGGTGAATCTTGGGCTTCTAGCAATGAAGGAACTTGGGTTACTACTAAAGCAAATTCTGTAGGATATGTTTCTCCGGGGCATAATTCTGCCTATTATGATTTGCTAACGGGTCGTTATTTTTTAGTTTTTCATACTCGCTTTTATAGAGGTTGGGAAGGCCATGCTGTGCGAGTACATGAGATGTTTATGAATGAAGATGGTTGGCCTGTTTTGGCTCCATATCGCTATGCCGGTGAACGACAGAAAGAAGTTGTCTTTAAAGCCAGTGATTATCCTGGAACTTATAAATTTGTGATGCATGATACTCCAAAAGATACCCTGCAGGCTGCTTCTACTGAAATTGTGCTTGGAGAAGATGGCAGCGTAACTGGCTCTGCGAATTTTGCGGCTACCACTAAAGTAACGAATAAAACGGTGACGGGTACATGGTCTGTGGATGCTTTAGATCCAAAGAAGCTTACTTTAGAATTGATGTATGGCACTTCTACTACCAAATATACTTATCATGGTTTCTTCCTCTATCAGCCCGATTGTTTTACCGGGGCATATAGAATCTGTTTTACGGCTCGTCGTAATAATACTTTAGGAGCTGCAATATGGGGCAGCAAAATAAAAGCAGGTATTCCTTCTTTTGCGGTAGAAGATGGAGCTCTTTATCGTATATTAAATATGAATAGTGGCCTATGGCTCGAAGCAGCAGGCTCGAAAAAGTCTTCTAATATTTATCTTGGCAATTATGAGGACAGCGTTGCGCAAGTATTTCGTTTAAGTCCTGTAGGAAATGGATATTATCAGTTGCAAACAAAATTCTCGAACTATTCAATGGCTGTTTCTGTAGCTAATGCTTCGAATACGGATAATGCTAACATCACTACAATTGATGCTACCACAACTGGTAATCGTACTTATTTTAAATTAGAAGATACGGGAAAAGGCACTTTTGCCATTCTAACTGCAGTTTCGAGTGATAAACGTGCATTGAATGCTTATAATGGAGGAGTGACGGATGGGACGAATGTTGATCAATATTCTTATTCAGCATCTTCTTTAACGGCTCAACGGCAACAGTGGGTACTTTATAAAGTGAGTAGTGATGACACCCCAATTGAGACGATAAATGAAGACGCCTCCAATTTAGAGGTATTTACTTTAGGGCGTGAACTGAAAGCATCACTTAATACCCCGGGTGATATACTGGTATATGACATGCAAGGAAGAATTATAAAATCTGCTGCTATGGTAACGGAGCTTACGGTTATGGTCAATGAGCCCGGTGCATATCTTGTAGTAGTAACTTCTAAAGGTGCGACTCCTCTTCGCAAAAAGATTCTACTTTATTAATAAAGGTCGATAAAAAAGATTCTCCCCAAAAGTAATGCATTCTGTGGCTTACTTTTGGGGATTTTTTGTTAATTAAGTGCTTGTTTGGTGATATTCCTTATAAAAAAGGCCTAAAATCTTATAGAATGATATTTTTTATCGCAAAAAACTTACGCTTTTGTTTTGCTGTGTAGAAAAAATGCCTACCTTTGCACTCTCAAAATAGCATTATAGTAATAACGCATTGCCTAGACGCAAAGAAATAAAAAAAGATATGGATAATAGATTATTTTTCTTCGACACAACCCTTCGTGATGGTGAACAGGTACCTGGCTGCCAATTGAACACAGTAGAAAAAATTCAAGTAGCTAAGCAACTTGAACTCTTAGGTGTGGATGTAATAGAAGCAGGTTTCCCGATTTCTAGTCCAGGAGACTTCAATTCGGTCATCGAGATTTCGAAGGCTGTAACTTGGCCTACAATCTGTGCATTGACGCGTGCAGTGCAAAAAGATATTGATGTGGCAGCAGATGCATTGCGTTTTGCAAAACATAAGCGTATTCATACCGGTATTGGTACAAGCGATTCGCATATTAAGTTTAAGTTTAATTCGAATCGTGAAGAGATTATTGAGCGCGCTATTGCGGCTGTAAAGTATGCGAAACGCTATGTGGAGGATGTTGAGTTCTATGCAGAAGATGCAGGGCGTACTGATAATGAATATTTGGCTCGTGTGGTGCAGGCGGTCGTAAATGCAGGTGCTACGGTGGTTAATATTCCTGATACTACAGGATATTGCCTTCCTAGTGAGTACGGAGAGAAAATAAAGTTCTTAATGGAACATGTAGATGGGCTTTCTGATGGACGTGCCATCCTTTCTACACACTGCCATAACGACTTGGGCATGGCAACTGCGAATTCAATAAGTGGTGTGCTGAATGGAGCTCGTCAGGTGGAGGTAACCATGAATGGTATTGGAGAACGTGCCGGTAACACTTCGTTGGAAGAGGTAGCTATGATCTTTAAATGTCATAAAGGGCTTGATATTCAGAGTAATATTAATACCCAAAAGATATACCCGACTAGTAGAATGGTGTCTAGCTTAATGAATATGCCGGTACAGGCAAATAAAGCAATTGTGGGTCGCAATGCATTTGCACATTCTTCTGGAATCCATCAAGATGGAGTTCTAAAGAATGTACAAACTTATGAAATCATTGATCCACATGATGTAGGTATTGATGACAATGCCATTGTACTAACAGCTCGTAGTGGACGTGCTGCATTGAAGCATCGTTTGAGTGTACTTGGTGTAGATCTTACTCAAGAAGCACTCGACAAGGTTTACGCTGACTTCTTGGATCTCGCTGATAAGAAGAAAGAAATCTTGGATGATGATATCTTGATGCTCTCAGGTGCTGATCGTACTAAGGCTTCTAATTTAAAATTGGAACATTTGCAAGTTACAAGCGGAAAAGGCTTGAAGCCGGTTGCTGCAATTGCTATTTCAATAGCAGGTGAAGTATTTGAGGCAGCTGCTTCAGGCAATGGTCCCGTAGATGCTGCGATTAAAGCACTAAAGAAAATAATAGTTCGCCAGATGACTTTGAAAGAATTTACTATCCAAGCCATTAGCAAAGGAAGTGATGATGTAGGCAAAGTACATATGCAAGTTGAAAATGATGGACAACTTTATTATGGCTTTGGAGCCAATACCGATATTATCACAGCTTCCGTAGAAGCTTATATTGATTGTATCAACAAGTTTAAATAAGAAAAATAGAAAATAATAGATATGAATACGTTATTTGATAAACTTTGGGATGCCCATGTAGTAACTAAAGTAGAGGATGGCCCAACACAGCTTTATATTGATCGTTTATATTGTCATGAAGTGACCAGTCCCCAAGCTTTTGCTGGAATGCGTGCTCGCGGCATTCAGTGTTTTCGTCCTAAGAATATATACTGTATGCCCGATCATAATACACCGACTCATGATCAAGATAAACCGATTGAGGATGAAATCTCTCGTACGCAGGTAGATACCTTAGCAAAGAATGCTACGGATTTTGGTTTGACACATTATGGCATGCTAGATCCTAAAAATGGTATTATCCATGTGGTAGGTCCGGAGAATGGACTCACTTTGCCCGGTATGACTATTGTTTGTGGAGACTCACATACGTCTACTCATGGTGCAATGGGAGCTGTTGCTTTCGGTATTGGAACTAGTGAAGTAGAGATGGTTATGGCTTCTCAATGTATTCTTCAACAGAAGCCTCAAAGCATGCGCATTACTGTTGATGGAAAACTTGGTAAGGGCGTTACCGCAAAAGATATTGCACTTTATATTATTGCGAAGATGACTACTGGTGGAGCTACCGGTTATTTCGTAGAATATGCCGGTGAGGCCATTCGCAGCCTTTCTATGGAAGGACGTTTGACTCTTTGTAACCTTTCTATTGAAATGGGTGCTCGTGGTGGAATGATTGCTCCGGATGAAGTAACCTTTGAATATATTAAAGGACGTGAGTTTGCACCAAAGGGAGAAGCTTGGGATAAAGCATTAGCTTATTGGAAAACTTTGAAGAGTGATGCAACTGCCACTTTCGATAAAGAAATTGTATTTCATGCCGAAGATATTGAACCTATGATTACTTATGGAACAAATCCGGGTATGGGCATGGGTATTACTCAACATATTCCTACCTTGGAGAGTCAACCTGAAGCTGGACGTATCTCATATTCCAAATCACTCGAATATATGGGTTTTGCTCCCGGTGAACAACTTTTAGGTAAGAAGATTGATTACGTATTTATCGGCTCTTGCACTAATGGGCGTATTGAAGATTTCCGTGCTTTTGCTGAGATGGTAAAAGGCAAGAAGAAGGCAGACGAAGTGGTAGCTTGGGTCGTTCCTGGCTCTTGGTTAGTTGATGCACAGATTCGTGAAGAGGGATTGGATAAAATATTTGAAGAAGCAGGCTTTGCTATTCGTCAACCCGGTTGCTCCGCTTGCTTAGCGATGAACGATGATAAAGTCCCTGCCGGTAAATATGCTGTATCTACCTCAAATCGTAACTTCGAAGGTCGTCAAGGTCCCGGATCGCGTACATTACTTGTAAGCCCCTTGGTTGCAGCAGCTGCTGCTTTAACAGGAAAAGTAACCGATCCTCGTGATTTCCTTTCATAAACATTTAGGTATAAATTACGCAAGCGCGTTTAATAAATAAGATTATGGCAAAAGAAAAATTTAATATATTAACAAGTACCTGTGTCCCTCTTCCTTTAGAAAATATAGATACCGACCAGATAATTCCCGCACGTTTCCTCAAAGCTACCACGAAAGAAGGCTTTGGCGATAACTTGTTCCGTGATTGGCGCTATGATAAAAAAGGAGAAAAAATAGCTGCTTTTGTACTTAATGACCCCACTTATTCAGGAAAAATACTTGTTGGAGGAAAGAACTTTGGTTCAGGATCTAGTCGTGAACATGCTGCTTGGGCTATTGCCGGTTACGGTTTTCGTGTAGTGATCAGTAGCTTCTTTGCAGATATTTTCAAGAATAATGCATTGAATAATTTTGTACTTCCTGTGGTAGTAAGTGAACCTTTTCTGGCAGAGCTTTTTGCTTCAATTGGCGAAGATGCACAAATGCAAGTGGAGGTAAATCTCCCTGCGCAAACAGTGACGAACTTGAAAACAGGCAAGAGTGAGAGCTTTCAGATAAACACCTATAAAAAGCATTGTCTGGAGAATGGCTTGGATGATATCGATTTCTTACTCTCCAATAAAGAGAAGATCGAAGCATGGGAGAAAAAGTCGTTAAAATAGAAATCATGGATACTACACTCCGCGATGGTGAACAAACCAGCGGAGTGAGTTTCATGCCTCACGAGAAGTTGATGATTGCTCGTCTGCTTCTCGAGGATCTTCGTGTGGATCGCATTGAGATTGCATCGGCACGAGTGAGTGAAGGTGAATTTACTTCTGTCAAAGCAATTTGTGAATGGGCAGCGCGCAAGAATATGCTTGAGCGTGTAGAGGTTCTTGGTTTTGTAGATGGAGGGGTATCGGTCGATTGGATCTGCAAAGCAGGTTGCCGTACGCTTAACCTCCTTTCGAAGGGTTCACTAAAACATTGTACTTATCAGCTGAAGAAAACACCTGAGGAGCATATAAATGATATTAAAGCTCAAGTCAGCTATGCTAAATCGCGTGGAGTAGGTGTAAATCTTTATCTTGAGGACTGGAGTAATGGAATGAAAAACTCTCCAGAGTATGTTTATCAACTCGTTGATTCCTTACAATATATAGGGATCAAGCGTTTTATGTTGCCTGACACTCTCGGCATTTTGAATCCGCTTCAGGTGATTGAGTACATGCGCAAAATGCGTAAACGCTATCCCGATTTGCATTTCGACTTTCATGCTCATAATGATTATGATCTTGCTGTAAGTAATGTCCTGGCAGCAGTGCTTAGTGGCTGTCAAGGGCTTCATACTACGATTAATGGACTAGGTGAACGTTCCGGAAATGCCCCTCTAGCTAGTGTACAAGCTATATTGAAAGATCATTTTAATGCACAAACTAACATTGTGGAAAGTCGTTTGAATGATGTCAGTCGTATGGTTG
This sequence comes from Bacteroidaceae bacterium, assembly GCA_018054715.1. Classification (GTDB taxonomy): domain Bacteria; phylum Bacteroidota; class Bacteroidia; order Bacteroidales; family Bacteroidaceae; genus UBA1794. The sequence goes on along the minus strand of JAGPIY010000103.1, from coordinate 534 downwards.
AATCATATTCGGGCATCCCAATACCTCCCAATCGTCCAATTGTAGGAGATAGTGTATTTACACAAGTGGCTGGAGTTCATGCGGATGGCGATACCAAACAAAATTTGTATTGTAACGATCTTCTTCCGGAACGTTTTGGCCGTACTCGTGAGTATGCATTGGGAAAGACCAGTGGGAAAGCTAATATCGCTAAGAATTTGGAGCGACTGGGCTTGGAACTAAGTAAAGAAGAGTTGCAACAAGTTACGGAGCGTATTATCGAATTAGGCGATCGCAAAGAGCTTGTCACCATGGAAGATCTTCCTTACATTATTAGCGACGTTCTAAAACACGAGGGGCGTAATGGAAGGATACATCTGGAAAATTATAGCATCACTTCTTCGCAAGGCCTCCGTCCGGTAGCTGCTTTGAAAATTCAGATTGATGGAGTGAGCTATGAAGAAACTTGGATTGGATTTGGTAGGTATGATGCTTTTGTCGGTGCCTTCGGCAAATATTAAAAAGTTAACCTCGGACTTCATTTTCCACGGTTAA
>JAGPIY010000102.1 GCA_018054715.1 Bacteroidaceae bacterium | reverse complement strand
TAAAGGTTTTTGTTCGCGGAGCAGCGTTGACAGCGGTGCAAGAGAATGAAAATTCAGGAGCTGCTTATTTGCAAAATAACGCTGATGTAGCCCAAACAGCTCAAGTCTCTATTATAGCAGGAGGTAAAACCATTTCGGGAGAAGTGACCATAGAATCCGGAAAAACAGTCTACGTTTCGGTGGAAAATGATCTGTTGCAGGCTGTTGAAGTTGCACAGTTCCCGGGTAGTTATCGCAATGTTGCTTTAGGCACTCACGCGTATGCTTATTCACAGTTGCCCGGTAATCTACCTTTTAATGTACTTGATGGAGATAAAGAGACCTATTATCAAAGTGTAACGAATCCATCTACCGGCAATGAATACTTAACGTTCCGTCTACGTAATAGTTATACGATCGATAAAATAATCATTACGCCACGTGCCGGATATGCTCCAAAAGATGTTACAATTCAAACGAGTCTTACCGATACTTATTCGGGTACAGCCGCTACTGCAACCTTGCAAGATTCCGGTGAAGCACAAGAAATTAGTTTTGATGCACGCACTGCTCGTTTTGTGCGAATCAAAATTAATAGCGGCTATGGCAATCAAGTCGGTATCTATGAGGTAAAAATTATGGGCACTCCGAATGCAGCAAACTAAAAAAAGAAGAAAGATGAATATTAAAAATAGAACAATATATTTGTGCGCCCTCATAAGTTTGTGTGCGAGCACGCTTTTTGCACAGAACGTTAGCATAGCAGGTGGCTCTTTTGTAATGGGAGGCAGTGGTAGTGCCAATAGTAGTTGGCGCAATCTTCCTACGCATTCGATTATATTAAACGACTTCAAAATTGGAATGAAAGAAGTCACCAATGCTGATTATCTTAGTTTCTTGCAAGCTTACGATCCTCAGGCCGAAGGTGTTGTGGTGAATGGAACCTATGCCGGCAATCCTCTCTTAAAAGAGTATGCATACGGTATTTACAAAAATGAGGCAGGAGAGTGGACGGTAGATGAAGCCTACAAAAAACATCCCGTATCTAGTATTACGTGGTATGGAGCAGATGCATACTGCAAGTGGGTAGGTGGACGCTTGCCCTCAGAAGCAGAATGGGAATATGCTGCTCGCGGTGGAGCTTCTTCAAAGGGCTACACCTATGCCGGCAGCAATACTTTAGCTAGTGTAGCATGGTGCCACTTAAATAATCCGGGAGTTGGTTCAGAAGTAGGTAAATTAGCCGCCAATGAACTCGGACTTTACGATATGAGTGGCAGTGTAGCCGAATGGACACAAGATAACTTTGGTTATTACTCCGATGCCACCTACGATGGAGGCTCCAATCCTAAAGGAGTAACCGATGGTTGCGCAAAAGTCATTCGTGGAGGAGGCCGTATGAGTGTCAGTTTTGAATGTTCCGTGTTCCATCGTGAAAGCTTAGCTCCTGCAGAAGCCAGTAGTGTGGTTGGATTTCGTGTAGTATTCGATAGGGGTACCGGAATAGAAGAGACCCAAGATGATGTAGCTTCTACCTTATTGTATCCTAATCCGGCTTCTACCGAAGTTCATATATCAAACGCATCCGCACTAACAAAACTCACGATAAGTACACTTCAAGGTGCTCCAATAAAGCAATTTATAGGTATCATACCGGAAACACTTTCAGTAACTGACTTAGTAGTAGGAACGTATCTTGTACAAATGGGCAATGAAACAACCGGAAGAAATAGTGTCGGAAAATTGATGATTGTGAGATAAGATCAAAAAAATAGAGTTATTCTGCAGAAGCAGAGTAGGGGGAGAGGCGCTTTTTAGCACCTCTCCTTGTTTGTGTATATATTCTCGTGGGGGGGTCGAAAATGAAACTCAAATGCAGCAAAACGGCTTAAAACGATAAAAAAACGAGTTTTCTGCTTAAAAAGTACCTTAAAAACTTTCTAAATATGGAAAAAGGTTGTATCTTTACGCTGTTTTTAATGAATAAACTTAAATAAAGAAATAAGAAAGAATGATAGCTCAAGACAAAATCATCAAGATTAACATTGAGGACGAAATGAAGTCGTCTTACATCGATTATTCGATGTCCGTTATTGTCTCACGCGCTTTGCCTGATGTCCGCGATGGATTTAAACCGGTACATCGCCGCATCCTTTTTGGAATGATGGGATTAGGCAATACCTTTGACAAACCTTACAAGAAATCAGCTCGTATTGTGGGTGAGGTGCTTGGTAAATACCACCCTCACGGAGACTCTTCAGTGTATATGGCCATGGTACGTATGGCACAAGATTGGAGCATGCGTTACATGTTGGTAGACGGACAAGGAAACTACGGCTCTGTAGATGGTGATAGCCCTGCAGCAATGCGTTACACCGAAGCACGTTTGAATCTTCTCGGAGAGGAAATGATGCGCGATCTCGATAAAGAGACAGTCGACATGACACTCAACTTCGATGATACTTTAAAGGAACCTACCGTGCTTCCTACCCGTATTCCTAACCTTTTGGTAAATGGAGCAAGCGGTATTGCTGTCGGTATGGCTACTAATATGCCTCCTCATAATCTAACAGAAGTGATCAACGCTTGTATTGCTTATATGCAGAACAGCGAAATAACAGTCGAAGAGTTGATGCAGTATGTACCAGCTCCCGATTTTCCAACAGGAGGATATATCTATGGATTAGCGGGAGTACGCGAGGCTTACGAAACCGGTCGCGGACGTGTTATCATGCGCGCCAAAGCTGAAATCGAATCGGGTGCTACGCATGACAAAATCGTAGTTACCGAAATCCCTTATGGTGTCAACAAGAAAGAATTGATCGAACATATCGCTTCCCTTGTAGTTGATAAGCGTATTGAAGGAATTTCTAACGTAAACGATGAGTCAGACCGCGAGGGTATGCGTATTGTAGTCGATGTGAAAAGAGATGCTAATGCCAATGTACTTTTGAATAAGCTTTTTAAGATGACTGCATTGCAGACTTCTTTTAGCGTAAACAATATTGCCTTGGTGCATGGCCGTCCGAAGTTGCTGAATCTACGTGAGATGGTTCACTATTTTATAGAACATCGTCATGACGTAGTTATTCGTCGTACTCAATACGATTTGCGTAAGGCCCGTGAGCGTGCACATATTTTAGAAGGTTTAATTATAGCATCTGATCATATTGACGAAGTAATTCGTTTGATTCGTGCTGCAAAGAATCCGTTAGAGGCTATTGAGAGTTTGATTGCTCGATTTAGCTTAAGCGAAATCCAAGCGCGTGCAATTGTAGAAATGCGTTTGCGCCAGCTAACCGGTCTGGAGCAAGATAAGCTTCACACCGAATATGCCGAAGTGATGAAACAGATAGCTTACTTCGAAGCTATATTAGCCGATGATGATATCTGTCGCAAAGTGATCAGTGATGAATTATTGGAGATCAAAGAAAAATATGGCGATGCTCGTCGTTCTGAGATTTCTCGTTCTTCACAAGATTTCAATCCGGAAGATTTCTATCCGAATGATCCTGTAGTAATCACAATATCTCATTTAGGTTATATCAAGCGCACTCCGCTTGTAGAGTTCCGTCAACAAAATAGAGGAGGAGTGGGTTCAAAAGGTTCTACTACCCGTGAGGAAGACTTCGTTGAAAACATCTATCCGGCTACTATGCACAACACTATGTTGTTCTTTACACAAAAAGGTCGCTGCTATTGGCTGAAAGTTTACGAAATTCCAGAAGGAACGAAGAATTCAAAAGGACGTGCCATCCAGAATGTGTTGAACATTGACTCCGATGATAGCATCAACGCCTTTGTACGCGTGAAAACATTAGACGATCCTGAATACATCAACAACCGCTATATCTTATTCTGTACCAAGAATGGTGTTGTAAAGAAGACTTGCTTGGAGCAATATTCTCGTCCGCGTGCCAACGGCGTAAATGCAATTACCATTCGTGAAGACGACCGTGTAATTGAAGTCCGTATGACCAAAGGCGACAATGAAATCGTAATAGCTAACCGCAATGGTCGCGCCATTCGATTCAATGAAACTACGGTTCGTGAAATGGGACGTACTGCTACCGGCGTACGTGGCATGAAACTTGATGAAGATGGACAAGACGAAGTAATCGGTATGATCTGTATCAAGGATAAGGAGAAAGAAAGCGTAATGGTTATCTCCGAACAAGGATATGGTAAACGTTCTAATATCGATGAATATCGTATCACTAACCGTGGTGCTAAGGGAGTGAAGACAATCAACATTACTGAGAAAACCGGAAAGTTGGTAGCTATAAAAAGTGTAAGTGACGAAAGCGATTTGATGATAATCAACAAATCGGGCATCACTTTACGTGTGGCTATGGAAGACTTCCGCATCATGGGTCGTGCAACGCAAGGTGTAAAGGTTATCGACTTAACAAAACGTGGTGATCAAATCTCTAGCGTTTGTAAGGTAGACCACATGCCAGATGAAATCGAATTAGAAGAAGAAGAAACGGGCATTACCGCAGATGCTATTGCTGCTCCGCAGACCATTCAATCGCCTGACGACTTGTCGGATTTAGTTGATGCTGCGATGGATGAAGATCGTGGAAAATTCGACGACGAAGATGAAGAAGCTGAAGAAAATAATAACTAAACCTATTTTATAAATCACAGAATTATGAAATATTCTATTTTTACTGTAGCTTTACTTCTAGCAACAGGATGTGCATTTGCACAGAAAGAAAATGTAAAGAAGGCAAAGTCAGCAATCGATGCAGACAGCCCAAATTACAATGAAGCTGTTTCAGCCATTCAAGCTGCAATGAATGATGAAACAACTAAAGAGGATCCCGAGACTTACAACATCGCAGGTAAGCTTTATCGTAAGATGTACGAAACGGAAAGTCTGAAGGCTATTCAAAAGCAGCCTTACGATACTACAAAATTGTACAGTAGCGTACTGGAGATGTTTAAGTACTATGAACTTTGCGATCAGAAAGCACAACTTCCTGATGCGAAAGGGAAACCTCGTAAAAACAAATGGCGTGAGGAAAATCAAAAAGATCTTCAAAAGTATCATGGACAATTGTTCAATGCAGGTGCTGTAGTATATTTGATGAAAAAGAAGGATTATAAAAATGCTGTAAAATATCTTGGAGAATACATTGATAAGGCCGATAGTCCAATGCTAGCTGATTTGCATCTTTTAAACGATAGTGCTAAAAACCAAACTGCATTCTATGCAGCGTATGGAGCATATTATGCAAAAGATTACCCTAATACCATTAAATATGCTAAGATGGCTATAAATGCGAAAGGGAAAAGTGATCAAGCTGCTGCTTATCAAATGCTTACCGCAGCTTATAAAGAAACAAATGATACTCTAAACTGGGTAAACATGTTGCAAGAAGGCATTAAGCGTAATCCTACTGCAGAGGGAAATATCGTGCAGCTGATTAACTACTATAACGAGAAAGGAAAGCCGGAGGAAGCAATGGGTTTTGCAGATCGATTGATAGTAAACGATCCAAAGAATGACTATAGCTACTTCATTAAAGGAGTACTTCTTCAAGGGCAAAAAAAGAATAAAGAAGCTCTTGAGCAATACAAGAAAGCAATTGCTATTAATCCAAACAAACCCGAATATTACGGTAATTCAGGTACGGTATATATAGAAATTGCACAAGAGCTAGATGGACATATTTCATTTAATAGTCCAAACTATAAGAACGAGCAAAAACTTGTGAACCAAAATTATATTTGGGCACGTGAGAACTTTGAGAAAGTACGTCAGTTGGCACCCGATAAAGAAGATATTTGGGTTGCACCGTTATATCGTATTTACTACAAGTTAGGAATCCAGCAGGGTCAAGATTTCCAAGATCTTCAAAAACGTATGGACATTCGTGAAGGCAAACTGAAGAAGTAAGAGACTGCTGCTTTTTGCTAAATATATTCAAAGAGACATATCCAATGGGGTATGTCTCTTTTTTATGTTACTAAGTATATTGTAGCTCTAATAAGTGAAATCTTCGTTTTCATATTATCTATTAAACATAATATTGATTATAATTCAAAAGGGCGTTTTTGAAAAAAGACTTCAGAAAGTTTGAAAAGAGCTCCTTTGCAGTGCCTGATAAGCTTCTTTGCAGTGCCTGATAAGTTACAGAGCAGTAATAGTAAACTTGCGGGTCATTGAAAATAAACTTGCCGAAGAGTCTGGAAAGACATGCGGAAGAATAAAGCAAAAGCCGTACACCAAAACCCAGAAAGCCCTACGGCAAATCCAGAAAAGCCCTACGGCTAATTTTAAAGAGGATATAATGTTTGGTTGTACTGATGCTTTTCTTTATCTTTGTAGAATCGTATAATTGCGAAAAAAACAAAAGTAAAAAATAAATGAGTACTATTAATCAATTAGTTGCAGTTCCTACTAATAACGAGCAATGTGTCGATGATCATTTTGGTCATTGCCAATTTTATACTATCTTTTCCATTGATTCCGAGCGTAAAATCTGTGGTTCTTCAGTATTTCCTTCTCCTCAGGGTTGTGGATGTAAAAGCGACATTGCTAGTGTTTTGAAGGCAAAAGGTGTAACTGTAATGTTGGCCGGTAATATGGGTCAAGGCGCACTAAATGTGCTGACTAAATACGGAATAGAAGTCGCAAGAGGTTG
>JAGPIY010000006.1 GCA_018054715.1 Bacteroidaceae bacterium | reverse complement strand
ACTACTTGTATTCCAAAACTATGCAGCAGTCCTTCTAATTCGGTTCTTGAGAAACGGGCTTTACGAATGCGATTGGTGTTGGGATTGATGTCGAAATGATAAGAGGTGGATAGGTCGGCTTTTTCTAAATTCGTTTTTGTGAACTCAGTACGTTCCATGTCGCAACGATCGAAAAGTGCAGACGATAGGTTGGCCTCATCAAAATAAGCTTCTTGTAGGTTACACTCTATAAATTGGGCTTTGACGAGCTTCATGCCCACAAAGGAAGCATACTGCAAATGCGACTTCCGAAAATGGAAAGAGGAAAAAGTACTACTGTTGGTGAAATCAGCACCGGTCATCTTGCATTCTACAAACTGCACATCTCGCCACGAGGTGTTGTTCATCTTCACCAGACTAAAATTACAGAGTTCGAACGTGCAGTTCTCAAAATAGAGATCACCAAATCGAATCTTGGCAAAGTTGCATTCCACAAAGGTACAATCTGCATACGATTCATCCAATTCTACTAAGGTAAAATCGACTTTCTCTATTTTTTTATCTTCGATCATCGAAATTTGTTTGTTGCTTTATGCTTTACGCTCAAGCTCTTGTAAATTTTCTAAGTTTTTCTTTTGTAAGAAGCCATAGATACCTTCGAGGTGCTCTACTACCTTTTTATTGCCGAACTCGAAGACTTTGGTAGTTAAGCCATCAAGGAAATCACGGTCGTGCGAAACGATGATCAGGGTGCCGTCAAAATCTTTCAAAGCTTGCTTCAACACGTCTTTGGTACGTATATCAAGGTGATTGGTGGGCTCATCGAGAATTAAGAGGTTCACCGGTTGCAACAAGAGTTTAATCATCGCTAAACGCTGACGTTCTCCTCCGGAAAGGACTTTCACTTTCTTGTCGATATCGTCTCTTCCAAACATGAAGGCACCGAGCAGGTCGCGTACTTTGGTACGTGCATCACCAACGGCTACATCATCGATGGTTTGGAATACGGTGAGTGTTTCATCGAGCAATGCGGCTTGGTTCTGAGCAAAATAACCGATCTGTACGTTATGACCTAGTTCAAGGGTTCCGCCATAAGGGATTTCGTTCATGATGCATTTTACGAGGGTCGACTTTCCTTCTCCATTTTTACCGACAAAGGCTATCTTCTCGCCTCGTTCGATGCTTATATTAACACGATCAAAAACCAACTTATCGTCATAGGCTTTCGAGACATTGCTAGTCATCACGGGATAGTTGCCGGAACGGGGAGAAGGCGGGAACTTGAGGCGCAGAGAAGAGGTGTCTTCTTCATCGACTTCTACAATTTGGAGTTTCTCTAACATCTTCACGCGACTCTGTACTTGCAGGGTCTTCGAATAAGTGCCTTTGAAACGCTCGATAAAGTCGCGATTGTCTTGAATCATCTTTTGCTGATCGTCATACTGCTTTTGTTGCTGTTCACGACGTTCCTTACGAAGTTCGAGGTAATGAGAGTATTTGGCTTTATAGTCGTAGATACGCCCCATGGTGACTTCAATGGTGCGATTGGTGATATGATCGATAAAGGCGCGGTCGTGCGAGATGACGACTACGGCTTTAGCGGAGTTGATCAGGAAATTCTCGAGCCATTGAATGGATTCGATATCGAGGTGATTGGTAGGCTCATCGAGGAGGATAAGGTCGGGATTACGAAGTAGCATCTTGGCTAGTTCGATACGCATGCGCCATCCACCGGAGAACTCATTGGTGCTACGGGTAAAGTCGCTACGAAGGAAGCCAAGTCCGAAGAGTGTTTTCTCTATATCGGCATCGTAGTTGCGCTCTTCGATGCTATAAAAGCGTTCGCTCAGGCTCGATACTTTTTCGATGAGAGCCATGTATTCATCGGATTCATAGTCGGTACGGGTGGAGAGGGCTTCATTTATTTCCTCTATTTCGCGCTCCATATTTTTCACTTCGGCAAAGGCTTGCGAGGCTTCTTCGAACACGGTGCGACCGTCTTCAACCATCAGATGCTGGGGAAGATAGGCGATAACAGTGCCTGAGGGAGAAGAAATTCCTCCTCTACTCGGTTCACGTACTCCTGCCAAAATCTTTAGCAGGGTGGATTTTCCGGCTCCGTTTTTACCCATCAGGGCAATACGGTCGGTTTCGTTTATCACGAAGGAAATATCTTTAAACAGGGTGGTGCCGCCAAACTCTACGGCAAGCGAATCGACTGAGATCATACGTATTTGTGTTCTTTTGGAGCGCAAAGATACAAAAATTCGACAAAAAAGCAGTACCTTTGCACACAAATTAAAGAAAATGCTTTTTCACCTCCCTATAAAAAGAAGTCTTTCTCCCCTCCGAAAGCAATTGGCTAACTTGGCTTTTCCTATTTTTATTGAGACTCTGCTCATTATGATGCTGGGTGCGGTGGATACGGTGATGCTGAGTCAGTATTCGGATAATACGGTGGCAGCTGTAGGATTGGTGAATCAACTACTGGTACTGACTTTCTTGGTTTTTGAGGTAACCACACAAGGTACAAGTATTTATTGTGCGCAGTATAAAGGAGCTAAACAATGGCGCAACTTTGTACAGACGGCGGGGACTTCTCTTTGCTTTAATGGGCTACTTGGCATTCTGCTAAGTGTTTTTCTGTTTACACACGGACAGATGGTACTAGAATTGATGAATCTACGACCTGAATTGATGGGAGATGGATTGGACTATATGCAGATTGTAGGGGGATTTGCCTTTACACAGGCTGTTTCGTTTACGTTCTCAGCTATCTTGCGTGCAGCCGACAAAGCATATTACCCAATGGTTGTAACGGCGGGCATTAATGTTTTAAATATTATCGGTAATTATCTATTAATCTTTGGTAACGAAACGTTGGGCATACCGGCAATGGGGGTGGTAGGAGCAGCTTTGTCAACAAGCATTTCACGTAGCGTGGCAATGCTAGCAATGGGCTACTTTGTCATTACTAAAGTATTGATGAAGGGGGAATTTCGTGCACACTTTTCTCGTTATACATTCCGACCTTTTCCTTTCGACAAACTAAAAAAGGTATTGAAACTTGGATTCCCTGCAGCCGGGGAACAGATTTCATACAGTTCTTCTCAGGTGGTGATTACTTACTTTATTAATATGCTAGGCAATGAGGCATTAGCTGCACGCACATATTGCGCAAACATCATCATGTTTTCATACTTATTTGCTTGGGCAGTAGGCATCGGTGGAAGTATTTCGATTGGGCACTTGTTAGGACAGATGAAGAAGAAGGCGGCTTTTACGATGGGTAATTATTGTTTAAAGATGATGGTGATTATCACGTTGTCGATTGCAGTGGTTATGGCTATTTGCGGGCCTTGGGTCTTGCGATTGCTTACGGATAATCCTAATATAATCTATATGGGAGTAATGATATTATGGATTGATGTTTTACTTGAGATCGGTCGCCCTATCAATATTTTTGCTGTGAATGCGCTCCGTACTACGGGCGATGCAACTTACCCATTCATGGTAGGCGTAATTGTACAATGGTCGGTTAGTGTAGCACTGAGTTACCTCTTTGGCATTTATTGGGGATGGGGGCTTATTGGTATGTGGGTAACATTCTTACTCGACGAAAACATCCGCGGCATCATTCTGATAAGACGCTGGAGGGGACGCAAATGGCAACGTATTCATTTGGTAAAAGTTTAGCTACATTGATTTAATGTTATAAGGTATGAACCGCATCCTGCAACAATCGCCGCTCTTGAAAGTTCTTCTGCCTTTCATGGGAGGCATTGGAATAGGATGGGTGACTTCGAACGAAGAGAGTTGTTCTCCAAGATGGATGTACACACTTGCCACAGTGGCTTTACTCTTATTCGGTGCTTTAGTCTGGAGTTTTTATCGACCTCCCCGCTTTAAATATCGTGAACTTCGTGGAGTTTTACTTTGTGTGTTTATTACAACGATAGGATATTTACTATGTTCTTTGCAATTGACTCGCATCGAATGCGTATGGCCAAAAGAGGAAAATTGCTACAAGGCCTTTTTAACAAGTGTTCCCCACGAGAAGAAACGATCGGTACAATGTGAAGCTGAAGTTTTGGAAAATGGGGTAAGCTCTACTCGAAAAGTGATACTTTATTTGCCTAAATCAAAAGCTTCTTTGCACTTGCAAAATGGAAATATTTTGTATTTATACGCTCGATTCTCGGCTCCACGAAATGAAGGGAACCCTGATGAATTTGACTATCGGAGCTATTTGGTTCAAAAAGGAATTTCAGGTACCGGATATGCTTTTAACTGGCAATATGCAGGCAATGCAGAAGGAGTCGGTCGATCACTACGAGCGCAAGCTGAACAATGGCGCTCCAGACTGCTCGACATTTATAAAAGGCTCAACATCAAAGGCGACGAATACAGTGTGTTGGCTGCTCTTACACTCGGAGAAAAGGAAGATCTCAGTCCAGAAATTAAACAAAGTTACGCTTCGGCCGGAGTAAGTCATATATTGGCTCTCTCAGGGCTACATGTTGGAGTAGTTTATATTTTGCTGAACGCATTCATTGGGTTGTTCTTTTCCCTAGTTAAGCTACCTTTTAGGAAACGACCTTTTTCGGAAAAAGGAGAGTATTGGACAAACGTGGGTAGACAACTTTTACTTATCGCTGCTTTGTGGCTTTTTGCGCTAATGAGTGGATTAATGCCTCCTGTGCAACGTGCTTGTTTGATGTTCAGCTTCGTAGCGATGGGAAGGATCAGTGGAAATCCGTATTCTTCATTAAATTTGTTACTACTTTCGGCACTGCTTATTCTTGCATTTGAACCATTACTACTTTTCGATGTCAGCTTTGAGCTATCGTTCTGTGCAGTGGTAGGTATCCTTTTATGGGAACCTACTTTTCAAAATCTTTGGCAACCTTCATTCTTTCAACGAAAGAAAACTAGAACACAACGCTTCTTAAGCAAACTATGGCGCTATAACTGGGGGATCATTTCCGTTTCAATAACAGCACAAATTGCGACAGTTCCATTTATTGTATATTATTTTTCTAATTTACCGGTCTACTTCCTTGCTGCAAATCTTGCCGTGATTCCTTTAGTCTCAATTATAATCTATACGGCTGTGGGGATGCTTGCTACCAGTTTTCTACCTTTTGTATCCTTATTTATGGCAAACTTACTTGAAAGAGAGGTGGAATTGCTTAATGCAATTGTACAAGGTGTAGAGCACTGGCCGGGAGCTACTCTGAACCATCTTTATATATCGGGCATAGAGGCTTGTGCATTGGCACTTTGTCTGTGGGGGTTCTGCTTTTTCGTACAAACTAAAGTACACTGGTTCCGAGTACTCGTTTTAATAGGGATATTAGGTGTTATCGGCTGTGAAATAGAAAAAACGCTACATTACCCTACCCGACCTTCGCTGACTTTCTACAGTAGTCGCACTTCACCCGTCTTGGTGATTTGTAAGAATAAAGAAGCGACACTGTGGACTGAAGCCGATTCGTACAAGCGATTCTGCAAATCGCTTGCACGTCACTTTGATCGAGAGGGTATTTCTACCAAAAGGCTTTTAGATTTTACGAAAAACAGTAATGGTGCAATTCAAACCGATTCACTTGGATTTCTGCATGTTTACCGAAAAACCATTTATAGAATCGATAATAGTCGTTGGAGTTGGAAAGAATCGTCTCACCCACTTTCTGTTGATTTTCTATGGATTTGCAAAGGCTATCGAGGAAAGCTCAAATGGCTGTCGCCACTCTTTCATCCTAAAGAGGTGGTGCTCGATGCTTCACTCTCTAAACAACAAGAAGATCGATTAGAAAAAGAGTGCAGGGAATTAAAACTTCCCTGCACCAATTTAGCTAAACACGGTGCCTATCAGATAGTACTTTAGCAGAAATCATCACCAAAATGTAATAAACCTCTTATAGCTTATTACTAGCCAATTCTGCTAGTGCGCTACGCTCTCCTTTCAATAAGTTGACATGTGCAAATAATTTTTCGCCTTCAAATTTATTAATCATATATACCAAGCCATTACTTTCAGCATCCAGATAAGGCTGATCGATTTGCTGAATATCACCCGTAAATACGATTTTTGTACCTTCACCGGCACGTGTAATGATAGTTTTTACTTCATGTGGGGTAAGGTTCTGAGCCTCATCGATAATGCAATAGGTTTCACTAAGGCTGCGACCTCTTATAAAAGCTAAAGCTTCGATAACCAATCCACCACTTTTTTGAAGATCATCCAAACGTTTGATTTCGGTACTGGTGGGAGCAAACTGATGCTTGATAACATTCAAGTTGTCGAATAGAGGTTCCATATAAGGAGCTACTTTTTCTTTTGCATCACCGGGAAGAAAACCTATATCTTTATTGCTCAATGACACAATAGGACGGGCTAGCAAGATTTGTTTATACGAGTCGACTTGCGCCAAAGCAGAAGCTAAAGCCAAAAGCGTTTTTCCGGTACCGGCCTTTCCTGTAAGAGCTACTAGTTTTATATTCTGATCGTTTAACACATCGAGAGCGAAGTGTTGCTCTGAGTTGCGACCCTCAATACCGTAATTACGGCCTTTTGCCACTTTCTGGATTTGATTGGTAAAAGCGTTGTAACGGGCTAATACGCTGTTTCGGTCGCTACGCAATATAAAACAATCATTAGGCTTTATATTGGCACGCAACTGGGTACTCGAAGCATTAAGCAATACGCGCTGATCTTCCAAAGGCACCCCGTCTCTAGAACCGTAAATAGCATCAATAAATGCTGAATTCACTCCTTCAAAAATTGCATTTTTCTTAGCAAAGATCTCAACCGATGACACTTTATCATTAGTATAATCCTCTACTTGAATATGAATACTTCGAGCTTTCATTCGAAGATTAACGTCTTTTGTCACCAAAATGGTAGGCGTTTCCGGATCCTTTTTTGCTAAGTAATCAGCCAATGCTAGGATGTCATGATCAGGCTTCTTGGCAGGAAAAGCACGGCTCACTGTGTCACTATGCACTATTGCGGTATGAATATAGAGCCGACCTATTCCATCGCACAACGGAGCACCTTGATCAAAGAGTCGATCATCGGTTATGCTGTCTAAATAGCGTGTAAAATACCGTGCATTATAATTTATTTGTTCGCTTCCCTTTTTAAATTTATCGAGTTCCTCAAGTACAGCAACTGATAAATGTACATTATTTTCTTGAAAGTGTTCAAGACAAGAAGCATCGTGTAGAATCACATTTGTGTCTAATACGAAATTTTTCTTTGTTCCCATAGCTGTTTTTCAATTATATTAGTTACATTTGCAGCAATATTGATTGCGCAAACAAATATAGATATAGTTTGCAGATAGAACAAACTTTTGATGTTAATTTTGGTAAAACATGAACTTCCAGGATACTTTACATTATCTTTACCATCGCTTCCCTATGTTTCAGCAACAAGGACAGAAAGCGTACAAAGAAGGATTGGCCAATACCTTGGCACTCGACAGCTATTTTAATCACCCTCATCATAGCTTTAAAACGATTCATGTGGGAGGAACTAATGGAAAAGGCTCCTGTTCACATACACTAGCCGCAATTCTACAAAGTGCGGGATATCGTGTCGGCCTATATACATCTCCACACCTCATTTCTTTCACAGAACGAATCCGTATTAACGGGAAGCCTATCGATGAAGAATATATTGTGACATTTGTAGAACAACACAAAGACTATTTGGAAAGCTTGGAGGCTTCTTTCTTTGAAATTACTACTGCAATGGCTTTCTCTTATTTTAAAAAAGAGAAAGTAGATGTAGCCGTTGTTGAAGTTGGATTAGGTGGACGGCTCGACTGTACAAATGTGATCCAGCCTGTGCTAAGCATTATTACAAATATCAGCTTCGACCATGTAAAGTTACTTGGAAATACTTTGGAAAAGATAGCTTATGAGAAAGCCGGGATTATTAAAGAAAATATTCCGGTAGTCGTTGGTGAAACAACTCCTGAAACTCGCAACGTATTCCTTGAAGAAGCTGAAAAAAAACATGCTCCTATATTTTTTGCAGAAGAGGAAGAACTTCTTGTTGACCATCAGTCGCTAGAAGCTTTTTTAAACTCGACTGAAAGTGAGGAATTCTTAAAAAATGAAAGAGGAATTCTTTATCAAGCGATCTCTCCGTTTACTCCTGCTATGGATCGTATTCTGAATTACGACAATCCCTACATTACACAGCAACTCTCCTTTCCTCCATTATTAAAATTTCGTGGAGAACTGAGTGGCGACTGCCAATTAAAGAACACAAATACAGTTCTTTCAGCATTACGTGTATTAGTACAATTGCGCACATTCCGTCTAACAGAAGAAGCGGTTCAATATGGATTTGCTCATATTTCTTCGCTCACCGGATTAAGAGGGCGCTGGGAGGTTTTAGCTAAAACACCTCTTACTATCTGTGATACCGGGCACAATATCGGAGGAATTGAATATATTTCAGAACAGCTGCGACGTGAATTTACGATATTGCAAAAAAGAGGCAAAGAATCGACACTGCGTATCGTGCTGGGTATGGTAAACGACAAAGACATACGCGGTGTACTCAGTTTACTTCCCAAAAACGCAACTTACTATTTTGCACAAGCACAAATAGAACGGGCACTCCCTTCTACCGAACTACAGAAGTTAGCTTATGAAATTGGACTAGTTACTGAAGAGAATTCTTCGGTATACCAGAATGTACCGGATGCCTATAAAGCGGCTTATAAAGAAGCTACCCCCGATGATTTAATCTTCATCGGAGGTAGCACTTTCATTGTAGCCGACCTTTTAACGAATTGGCCTAAATGACATTCGTTGCAAATTAGCCCTTTACAGCGATAGTCTCTATTTCTACCAAAGCTCCTTTAGGAATTTCGCGCACTGCAACAGCACTGCGAGCAGGGCATTCTCCTGTAAAGAATGTGGCATAAACCTCGTTCATCGGCGTAAAAAGAGACATATCCGCAAGAAAAACAGTTGTTTTTACCACATTATCCATGGTAAGTCCGGCTGCTGCGAGAACATTCTGTACATTGGTCAACGATTGACGTGTTTGTGCCTCAATGCCTTCAGGCATAGTACCTGTAGCAGGATCAAGCGGTATTTGTCCAGAAGTAAACACCATGTTTCCTACTTCAATTGCTTGACTATAAGGGCCGATTGCTCCGGGAGCTGCAGAAGTTGCAATTACTTTTTTCATTTCTATTTTTATTAAAAGTGTAATATTTATTATTGTTATTTTCCTTCAAATAGGTTGCTAAAAATCACAAACAAGACTATAAAAGTAATAGCCACATAGAGCCAATCTCGTTCAATGACAAATCCGAAGAGCGAAAGAGCTACTCGCATTATTGGAGTTAGAATCAGTAAACAGACCGCAAATTGTATAATTTCAAGAGGCTTAAAAGATAGTACTCCATAGAATATTTCTACAATAGAGGTATAGGAAGCCGCTCCTAGTTGAGTGGAGAACTTTGTATAATCGGGCATTGTATCACCACCATGCGCTATTAGATAAAAAACGCCTCCAATTACGGCAACAAATGAAGCGGTAAATACGCCTATACGAAGGGATTGGCCTAAAAACTGCTGAAAGTTAAATATTTTCATTTCTTTTAAAATTTACCCGCAATTCCATTATAAATAATATTTATTGCTACAAGAAGAATTGCTATTGCAAAGATACGTCGTAGCAATTTCACCTGCATCCGCTTCAATAATTTAGCTCCGGTAACAGCTCCGCCTAGCACTCCTATCATAATAGGGAAAGCAATACCGGGTTGAATATATCCCCGCTGCAAATAGACAACAGCAGAAGCACAAGCGGTTACACCAATCATAAAATTAGAAGTCGTAGTACTTACTTTAAAGGGCACTTTCATTGCAGAATCCATTGCCAGAACCTTCAACACGCCACTACCAATGCCCAATAAGCCTGACAATACTCCTGCCACAATCATAATAAAGAAACCCGATATTACATGCGTTAATTGATAAGACTTAAGGCCTTCTTTAGTTGGATAAGTGCCATAAAGTTTTAACTTTCGAGCCAACTCACTTCCTTTTACGTCTTCATTAGCAGGCCCTTTCCGCTGCGTCATTATCGCTGTAAAAATTAGAGTAACACCAAATATAACAGCAATTATATTGGTAGGCATCCATAATGCCACAAAAGCACCACCTACCGCCCCTAATGTGGTAGCTATTTCAAGAAACATACCTAAGCGAATATTCGTCATACCTTCCTTTACATAAGCCGAAGCAGAACCTGAAGAAGTTGCAATAGAAGCAACTAATGCTGCCCCTATAGCATAACGGAAATCAATACCAAAGCCTAAAGTTAGAAGTGGAATTACAACCACTCCGCCTCCTAATCCGGTAAGTGATCCTAACAAACCTGCAAGATAAGCACCTGCAAGTAATATTATTGTGAATATTAAAACTGAAGTCATTTCGTTTTTGAATGCAAAGATACATATTCGCCTAGAAATAGAGGTAATTCTAGACTAGAAAAAACAAAAAAAAGAACTACGACTTTCAATTTCTTCTTTAAAAAGAGTTCTCTTTCACAAAATATATATATCTTTGCAATGGAATAACTACATTTTAATAATCAATAAAAAAAAAAATGAAAACGATGAAATTTAGCGCGCTTCTATTGTGTGCATGCTTCTTACTCGCAAGTTGTGGAATGAATAACACAGCTAAAGGTTCATTGATCGGTGCTGGTGCAGGTACTGCACTAGGTGCGCTTGTAGGTAAACTAAGTGGAAATACTGCATTAGGCGCAGGTATCGGTGCTGTAGCAGGCACTGCAGCTGGAGCTATTATCGGTAAAAAAATGGATAAAGCCAAAGCAGCTGCTGCTAAAATTGATGGCGCTACCGTAACTGCAGAAACTGATGCACAAGGTAACACCACTAATGTAAAAATCACTCTTGACGGAGGAGTTACCTTTGCTACCGGGAAATCTATACTCAACGCTAATTCTAAAACAACACTTGCTAAATTTGCAGAACAAATTGATCCACAAATCGACCTTGCTGTATTGGGATTTACCGACAATACCGGATCACAAGAGATTAATGAAAAGCTATCTTTAGCACGTGCCAATGCTGTAGCAGACTACTTAAAAGCAAACGGAGTGGGAACTACTCAGATTCAATCTGTTAAAGGACTTTATTGGCAGAATCCTGTAGCTAGCAACGAAACAGTAGAAGGCCGCGCACAAAATCGTCGCGTAGAGCTTTATCTAATTCCTAGCAGTGAAATGATTAACAGTGCAAAATCGGCAACTGCTAAATAAAATTTAGTTCGATAAAAATTAAACAGACAAACGAACAGAGTGTGAGTGTGTGCAATTGCGAATACACTCACACTTTTTCATTCACTAAAAATATCATGCATATTTTTCTACATCGCCTCCTCACTTTTTTACGCGGTTTTATCCGATGGGCAGTCCTCTTCTTTCTTACTAGCTCTTTCATCGCAGTTATCGCATTACGTTGGATTCCTGTTTATTATAGTCCATTGATGTTTATTCGGTGTGTACAACAAAAAATGGAAGGCGAGCCTTTAAAGTTAGTGCATCATTGGGTACCTCTTGAAGAAATTTCGCGCCATCTTGACAATGCTGTTATTGCTTCTGAAGATAATCGTTTTCCCACACATCACGGATTCGACTTCAACGCTATAATGGATGCAGCAGAAGAACGCTTAAACGGGGAACGTTTTCGTGGAGGTAGTACCATCACTCAACAAACAGCGAAAAATGTGTTTCTTTGGCCCAGCTCTTCTTGGGTGCGAAAAGGCTTTGAAGCCTATTTTACTGTATTAATAGATGTATTCTGGAGCAAAGAGCGACAAATGGAAGTTTACCTCAACACTATTGAAATGGGAGATGGTATCTACGGGGCACAAGCAGTAGCAAGAGCTCATTTTCAAAAAGACGCTAAAGACTTAACAAGAGGAGAATGTGCTTTAATTGCAGCTTCATTGCCCAATCCACTAAAGTTCGATTCAGGGAATCCTTCTTCCTACATGTTTAAACGTCGCAAACGTATACTTCGACTGATGAGAATATTGCCAGACTTCCCTCAAAAGAAGACAGAATAAAGAACTTCTATAATCTCTACTTATATATGACACGAATCTATATTATTTTCATAGCCTTGTTTTTTGGCCTATTGTCGAAGCCACTCAAGGCACAGGTACGTGTCTATAATCCTTCGGTCCGAAGTTTTATGGCAAGAGTGAATGATGAGCAACTAACCCCTACTGTACTTCAGCTGGGGAACAACGAACAAAAGCTCATTATTCGTTTCGATGAACTTTCGCATTCTTACCATCGATTTGAGTACCAGATTCGACATTGCAACGCCGACTGGACTCCATCATCTATTAATGAAATAGATTACTTAGTAGGATTTAACGGAAATCGTATAGAGAACTATACTCCTTCACTAAACACAACCTTGGAGTATTCACACTACGTGCTAACTTTACCCAATGATCAAGTATCACTTAAGTGTTCCGGGAATTACGAAATTCTTATTTACGATACAGAAAACGAGGCATACAATTCACCTGATTCTCCATCAGCAGTGGCACGATTTTCATTACTAGACAATCGAGTTGCTCTTTCAGCTAACTTAACTACAAATACCGACATCGACCTAAACAAATCGCATCAACAGTTAAACTTCACTGCAAATTATCAAGCATTGGGTGCACATAACCCTCAAACAGAGTTAAACTTTGTAGTCCGACAAAATCAAAATGAAAGCACACAAGTAACAGGGCTGAAGCCGACTTACATCACCGGAAATGCAATGCAATTCGAGCACAATCGTGCACTTATCTTCGCTGCAGGTAATGAATACCGCCGCTTCGAGATACTATCACACTATCATTACGGTATGGGTGTCAGTCAAATTCAATTACATGGTGATTATTATCACGCAGAACTGTATACCGATAAACCACGACATAATTACATCTTCGATGAAGACCAGAATGGAAGTTTCTTAATTCGCAACGACGATAGCAGCACAGATGATATAAATACTCAAGCCGACTATATGTTTGTTCACTTTGCTTTTGATCCGGATGATACAGACTTTAGCGATGGATCTATTTATCTAGATGGTGACTTTACCCACAGTGCCTTACCCTACCAAGAAGTAACAAACGATGGCTATCGAATGGAGTTTAATCCCCAAACTAAGCTTTACGAAAACATACAGCTCTTAAAGCAAGGAAGTTACAATTATCAGTATATCTATCAACCGAATCAAAATACAGCCACGCCACTGCAACAGCTTGAAAAGACAGAAGGTAATTTCTATCAAACAAGTAATGCATATCAGATTTATGTATATTATCGTCCGTTCGGGGCTCGCTATGATGCATTAGTAGGCTTCTTAGAGATTAAATAAGAAGCCTACCATATCAAAATACAAGTTTATAAAAGTCTATTCTACATAAAGTACCAATCCTTTCAGATATTCACCTTCAGGATGATAAATAGAAACCGGATGGTCTGCAGGTTGGGTTAGTTGATGCAAAATACGTACATTGCGCCCTGAAAGAGCGGCAGCAGTGAAAACGGCAGTGCGGAAATTATCTTTCGTAACGACTTGTGAACAAGAAAAAGTAAAGAGAATGCCTCCCGGACGAATTTTTTCGAACGCCTTAGCATTTAACTTGCGATATCCTTGTAATGCATTGCGCAAAGCCTCTTTGTGTTTTGCAAAAGCTGGAGGATCGAGCACAATCAAATCGTATTGATCACCCATACGATCTAAATATTTAAACGCATCTTCTGCATATGCCTGATGACGTGAATCGTTAGGGAAATTCAATTCTACATTTTGATTAGTCAGTTCAATCGCTTTTGCAGAGCTATCTACCGAATGTACTAATTGCGCACCACCACGCATGGCGTAAAAAGAGAAACCTCCGGTATAACAGAACATATTCAGTACACTACGTCCTTTTGAATAATGCTCTAGTAGACTACGATTTTCACGCTGATCGACAAAGAAACCCGTTTTCTGACCCTTGAGCCAATCTACATGAAAAGAAAGACCGTTTTCCAAAGCTACATTATCAGGACTTCCTCCTAACAAAAAGCCATTTTCTGCCTGAAGATCAGCCTTATAAGGCAATGTTGTTTCACTCTTATAATAAATATGTTGAAGTTCATCACCCATCACATCCTTTAGTGCCTCAGCGACTTCCTCTCTACAAAAATGGAAGCCTGCAGAATGAGCCTGCATCACTGCAGTATGAGCATAGATGTCAATTACTAATCCGGGCAATGAATCACCTTCACCATGCACCAGTCGAAAAGTGTTATTCAAAGGATTATCGGCTACCCCAATATCCTTACGCAATTGATATGCTACCGCAAGACGACGTTGCCAAAAGGAACGGTCGATCGTTACCTCCTGAAAAGAGAGGACACGCACTGCGATGCTGCCGATCTGATAATGACCTAAACAAAGAAATTCTCCTTTAGGATTGCAGACTCTAACTACATCTCCCTCTTCAATACCTTCATCCAAGCGCTGAATAGCACCCGAAAATATCCAAGGATGGAAACGTTTTAGCGACTCTTCTTTGCCGTTCTTTAGATAGATCGTTTGATACATACTTTCTTTATTGTTTTATTATTGTTATACGTCTTTATTTCGTTATTTTTCTAACGGCAGAGACTTCGGCAATTTCTCACAGACTTTAACCTGATAATCACCTGTTTCTTTTAAATGCTCTAAAAGTTCAAAGATCTGAAGGCAAGCCCATGCATCAATTGCTGCATATTGTTGTTGCGCAGGAGTCAACGATTCAGATTCCCAATTTGAGAGGCGTTGTGCTTTCGATATTTTCTTTCCAAAAAGAATCGCATAAATCTTTTGCAAGCTCATATCGGTAATACCAAACTTCCCTACATAATTTTGCAAATCCAACCAACCTGCGGGTGAAAATGGATAGCGACGTGCCATAGACAAACGATCGTCATGAAGCGAAAGCCCAATTTTCAGAGTTTCATTACTACTCAAAAAGTCGACCAACGACACTGGGTTCTCAATGCTACAAAGGCGAAAAAGGAAACAATGTTCATGAGTAGAAATTTGGAATAGTGCTATTTTATTAAGCCTTCCACGCTGAAAAGAAGGCCGTGTTTCAGTATCAATGCCGACTCTCTTCTGAGTTTTCAAAAAGGCAACTGCCTTTTCACACTCTGCAGTTGAATCGACCACATAAATTTGTCCTTGAAAATCCACTCTTTGTAAACCAGATATTTCTTCTTTTGTAATACTACTTTTAATTACCATTGCTTATCTCCTTCTTCTTCAATGGCTAAATCCGAAGAGTCTAAATCTGATTCTGCCATATCAGTTTCTTCAGTATCATTAGTACTCATCGCTATTTCATGAAGCGGCCGGAGTATATTTACTAACGTCTGTCCCCAATATTCTACAAATCGTTCACGACAAAGAGCGAGCGAATCATGCATCGTTTCATGCACTCCTTGTTGAAAAACAAAGATAAAATCTTTCAATACCTGATAAATATCGCACAAACCTTCGGCCACGGAAGCCGTTAAAGGTCCTTCACTATATGCTATATCGGGAGTAAACACTTCTAAATAATCATCTTTATCGGCTAAAATACGAGCTAAATGGGCACGCATTTGTTCATAAATTTCCTCCGAAACATAAATTTCGGGCTCTTCAAATCCAATTGCTTCACAGGGGGGAAGCAATAATGCTTTAAGATAAAGAAGAGGTAGTATTTTAAGCGAAGTATCGACAATTTGAAAACGCGTTTGCCCTTCAGAGCGCTCTAGAAAAGCACAGTATTCGGCGGCTACCGTTACAAACTCGATTGAATTACGCTGAAATATAAGTTCCTTATTTTCGTCCATAACTAAAATTTGGTGCAAAGTTACAAAAAAATGGGTGAAAAACACGTTTATCTGCCTAGAATTTCTTACATTTGCGGCGATAAAAGCAAAAAGAGACCCAATGGCCAAAAAAGATACTATAAAAAAAACGTCAAAACCTTCGACTACGCAAAAAGTAAAAAAAATCTCACTATGGGATAATATTTCACAAGGAATGAAAAGCGATAAAACGCCTTTCATTTTAGGCTTTATTTGTTTTGCTTTTGCCATTTTTATGTGTCTTGCTTTCGTTTCATTCCTAATTACAGGAAGCACAGACCAAAGTACTTTAGAGTCGATCACCACACAAGAAGGTTTAGCTCGTCAAAATGATATTCGCAATTATGCTGGTTTGTGGGGAGCTAAACTAGCTGAATTTTTCATTAATGATTGCTTCGGATACGCAGCAATCTTCATTCCCATCTTTTTACTCGTCACCTCACTTAAATTAATGCATGTAGCCCGATTCTTCCTTTGGAAATGGTTTATCTGGTGTGGCTCTGCGCTCGTTTGGTTCAGTGTTTTCTTTGCAATTATTGGGCTTGCTATAGCGCCCTATACATTTGTATATCCAGGCGGTCATCATGGCCTTTGGGTAAGCGATTGGCTTTGCTCGCACGCCGGATTATTCGGCACGATACTACTACTTTGCGTTACAGCTGTTTGCTATCTCATTTATTTGAGCAACGAAACGATCAACTGGCTTCGGAAAGTATTCCGTATGGGGCTGAAACCTTTGCATCGTAATACAGAATCAATCAATGAAAATGCAGACTGTACTGAATCCGCTACAAACAATGAAGACATTTCGTTCATCCCCACGGAAGATGAGAAACCGATTGAAATTGACTTGAACACTTCTGCAGAAGAGGCTACAACTAATATTATTGACGCTTCTGTAGTAGCTATTGCTGCCGAAGAAATATCAGAAGTAAAAAACAACAATTTTACTGTTGAAGTTCCTGCAGAAGAAATTGCAGAAGTCGCACTCAGAAAAGATAGAAAAAACTTAAGAGAAGAAGATACAGACTTTACGATTGATAGCGGGAAAAGTGACGACATGATTCCAGACATAGAGCCCTACGATCCTAAGTTGGATCTTGAGTTCTATAAATATCCAACTATTGATCTGCTGAAACATTACGAATATGATGGGCAGACCATCAACATGGAAGAGCAAACAGCTAACAAAGATAAAATCGTGACTACCTTACGTAGTTTTGGAGTTGAGATTAGCAGTATTAAAGCCACAGTGGGCCCTGCGGTTACACTTTATGAAATCACCCCGGAAGCGGGCGTACGTATAACTAAAATTCGAAATTTAGAAGACGACATCGCACTTTCGCTCTCCGCATTGGGTATTCGCATCATTGCTCCTATTCCGGGAAAAGGTACTATTGGTATTGAAGTGCCAAATTCTAAACCCCGTATTGTCTCAATGGAAAGCATTATTGCTTCACGGAAATTTCAAGAAAGTACTTTTGAGCTTCCTGTAGCATTGGGTAAAACAATTACGAACGATGTATTTATGTTCGACCTGACCAAAGCACCTCACCTACTTGTTGCCGGTGCAACAGGTCAGGGTAAGTCGGTTGGTTTGAATGCCATCATCGCTTCGTTACTCTACAAAAAGCATCCTGCCGAACTAAAATTCGTACTAGTAGACCCTAAAAAAGTAGAATTTAGTATCTACTCTTCACTCGAAAAGCATTTTATGGCCACTGTACCAGATGCCGAAGAACCAATCATCACCGATGTAACAAAAGTAATCCAAACCCTCAACTCGCTCTGCATTGAGATGGACACGCGTTACGATTTACTAAAAAAAGCACGTGTACGCACAATAAAAGAGTATAATGAAAAATTCCTCGCTCGACGATTGAATCCCAATCAAGGACACAAGTTTATGCCTTATATCGTAATCATCATCGATGAATTTGGAGATCTGATTATGACAGCCGGCAAAGAGATCGAGCTTCCTATTGCACGTATTGCACAACTTGCACGAGCAGTGGGTATGCATGCTATCATCGCTACACAACGACCTACTACCAATATCATTACGGGTACAATTAAAGCCAACTTCCCTGCCCGTATAGCATTCCGTGTATCAAGCATGATCGACTCACGTACTATTCTCGACCGTCCGGGTGCTAACCAACTAGTAGGTAAAGGGGATATGCTTTATTTGCAAGGCCAAGACCCTGTGCGTGTACAGTGTGCCTTTGTCGATACGCCCGAAATAGAACGTATTAACGATCACATCTCAAGCCAACAAGGATACACCTCGGCTTTCGAACTACCTGAATATAAGCCGGAAGAAGCAGAAAGCAACGGCTTTGAAGTAGATATGAATAATTTGGATCCGATGTTTGAAGATGCAGCACGCTTAATTGTAATACATCAGTCGGGCTCGACTTCCCTTATTCAACGAAAATTCTCAATCGGTTATAATAGAGCCGGACGGCTCATGGATCAACTTGAAGCGGCCGGCATTGTAGGTCCTGCCGAAGGAAGCAAACCTCGTCAAGTGCTTTGCACAGACGATTATGCACTCGACACACTAATCGGAGGTTTAAGAAAATAAGAATAAACTCAATATAGTAAAATAGCCTATTATGAAAAAAATATTTTTTATAATCACCCTTATGCTCAGCGCGAGTAGTGCAATTTGGGCACAAAAAGACGCTCAAGCTAAAAAGATTCTAGACAGAGCTGCCAGCAGTTTCAATGCCTCCAAAGGGGTAGAAATTGACTTTAACATGCAGGGAAAGCATGGTATGAAAGGTACTTTAAAAGTGAGAAATAGTATGTTCCAATTAAACTCAAACGGTACTACTACTTGGTACGACGGACGAACACAATGGACTTACCAAAAAGCATCTAATGAAGTAAGTATATCTGTTCCTACCGCAGCACAACTAGCTAAAATAAACCCCGAGTCTTGGCTTTATTGCTATAAAAAAGGGTTCAACTATGCCTACAACGGAGCAAAAGGAAATACCCATACCATCACCCTTACTCCTGAAGCTAAAAACCAAGGAGTGAAGAGCATCGTACTTGTTATTAACGGGAGTTCCTACACTCCTAAAAGTATAACTTTCACTACCACAAATGGAAACTCCACCACTATTTTTATAAACAGCTACAAAACTCAGCAAGGATATAACAAAGCTACTTTTACTTATCCGGCAAGCCAATATCCGAATGCAGAGGTCATTGACCTCCGTTAATTTACCTAATAGAAATAAAAACGACAAATAAAAATGAAGACAGCAACTCCCCTATTAATTATAGGCTCAGGTCCTGCAGGATATACTGCAGCTATCTATGCCGGACGAGCTAATATTAGCTCCATTTTGTATGAAGGTATTCAACCGGGCGGACAGCTTACTACTACCACGGAAGTCGAAAATTTTCCAGGATACCCTGAAGGAGTGAATGGATTTCAATTAATGGATGATCTACGAAAACAAGCAGCACGTTTTGGCACCGAAATAAAAAGTGGCATTATTACTAAGGTTGATCTTAGCAAACCACCTTATAAAGCTTGGAATGAAGAAGGAGATGAGCTCATTGCCGATTCAATCATTATAGCCACTGGAGCTTCTGCTAAATATCTTGGTCTACCGGATGAAAAAAAATACAACGGACTAGGTGTCAGTGCTTGTGCTACTTGCGACGGCTTCTTCTATCGTAAAAAAACAGTAGCTGTAGTAGGAGGTGGTGACACAGCTTGCGAAGAATCCATCTATTTAGCTGGGCTAGCTGCAAAGGTATATCTCATTGTACGTAAGTCATTCCTTCGTGCCTCTAAAATCATGCAAGATCGCGTACTAAATCATCCTAAAATAGAAGTTCTGTTTGAACATAATACCCTCGGATTATTCGGTGACAACAAGGTAGAAGGAGCACGTTTGATTCATCGTCAAGGTGAAACAGATGAACAAGAACGAGAAATTGCAATTGATGGTTTCTTCCTAGCCATTGGGCATCACCCCAACTCTGAACTCTTCGCCCCTTGGATAAAAACCAATGAACAAGGTTATATCGTAACCGAAGGAATACGTCCTCTTACTAATGTAGCAGGAGTTTTCGCAGCTGGCGATGTAGCCGACCCACTCTATCGACAAGCAATTACAGCAGCAGCCAGTGGCTGTAGTGCTGCTATTGAAGCCGAAAGATATCTCACAAATCTGAAAAGTAAATAAGACTTGATACCTAATTCATAAACCCCAAAAAGATGGCATCAGAAATCTTTGAAATGATTTTTATAGGTATCCTTATTTTCACTATACTCTATTTTATTTTCCGCGAACGGCAACAGTCGAACCAAGAAATGGAAGATCTTGGTCAAGTTGAAGACTTGAAAGAAAGACAACGAAGCCTCACGCATGAACTTCATAAAAAACATAAAGAGAAGCCATGAAAAGAAGAAACATTTTTCTTATGTTGCTATGCCTTAGCTTAGGGATTGCAAACGCACAACAGATCACTGAAAAAGAGGCTCGAAAATGGGTCAAGTCAGGTGTATGGTCTGAAGGCTTCATAGCCCGTCCACATAGCGAAATTAACAACATCGAATTCTACCAACAATTCCATAAAAATCCAGAGCGTTGGAAAAAAATGTTTGCATGGTTGCAGGCAAATGACATCGACTTATTAGCTCCAGGACGTTACTATATTGATGGAGAACATTGTTTTGCGAATGTACAGGACGCTACATTAGGCACAGTGGAGGAACAAAAAATAGAGTCGCACAAAAATTATATCGACTTACAATATTCAGCTAGCGGCATTGAGCGATTTGGTCTCGTCTTAAAGCCGGAAGAAGCAACTATTCGCGAGCCTTACAAAACTGACATTATGTTTTGGAACTATAAAGGCACGAAGTTTGAAGACGGTTCTGCCAAGAAATTCTTTTTATTTTTCCCCAGCGATTATCACCAAGCTTGCCTCTATCCTACCGGTAAAAAGTCACCTACAGATAAAAAGAAAGCTGCCGCAGATAAAATTCGCAAAGTTTGTGTGAAAATGGAGTACGTACAATAATAATTATACTACTTATTATTTTCAGCATATTAGAAACAAAAAACATCCGCATCTTTTTAAGAGATGCGGATGTTTTTTTGTATTTTTCTCAAAAAGCGCTGAAGCCCTTTTCGAAAAATGTCACTCTTATTTTTCAGCCTTTTTATATCTCGCATTCAAACCTTTTACCACATCGGCTGTGATGTTTAAAGCACTATCTGCGTAAAGCAAGTTATCAAATCCGGAATTACTCAGAATCATACTATACTTATGTTTTTTATTATATTGGGCTAAGAAACTACGCACACTATCGCGCAATTGATTGGTATTCTTTTGTCCCTCACTTTGAAGTTCAGCAGAAAGACGTTCTTGTAAGCTCTGCAACTCTTGCTGCATCTTTACCAAACGATCATTCTCTTGGCGAGCACGATCCTGACTTAGGAAAGCATTATTCTGCACTTTACGTTGAAATTCAGCAGCTTCTTTCTGCAAAATTTTTCCTTTTTGGTTCAATGTAGCACGAATATTTTCCTCCTTCTTCACAATCGATTCATTCAAATCTTTTGAATATTGATATTGACTAAGCAATGAATCCACATCCACATAAGCAAGCCGTAAGTTTGTTGTAGAATTGGAAGGTTTGTTACTTGGTGCTGACTCTTCATTTGCTTTGTTACCATTACATTGAGCCATCATTAAGCCCAAGAAAGCTAGAGATACACCTTTCATAAAGAAAGTAATCTTTCTCATAGTTCATTAATTTGTTTGATTATCTTATATACTCTTTTTTCATCCGCGAATCTCCACTCTGTGTCTTTATACAGTGCAAACGCAATTGTCATAATTAACAAGATTGTAAATAACAATTCTAACATTTTTTTGTATCTTTGCACACATGAAATTGCACGACATAAAATCGACAGCAAAGATAATGAATTATGAATGAATACAGAATTGATTTCACAAACTTTATTACTTTAAACGCAAAAATCACATTAAAGATATAACTTTTATGAGGAACATGAATAGAAGCTCAAAGGCTCTCGATTTTTTCTTCGAGATATGCCAAATACCACGTCCTTCGGGGCATGAAGAAAAAATGACTCATTACTTAGAACAATTTGCAAAGAGCCATAAGCTAGCTTATGATACAGATTCAGTTGGAAATGTACTTATACGAAAATCTGCCACTTTAGGACGCGAAGCTGCTCCAGGCATTGTACTCCAAGCTCATACCGACATGGTTCCTTCGCAAAGAGAAGGTATAGAACACGATTTTTTAAAAGATCCCATTCATACAAAAATAGAAGGAGAATGGCTGAGTGCACAAGGTACTACTTTAGGAGCAGATAATGGAATTGGTGTGGCCGCAGCATTGGCTGTACTCGATGCGAATGACATAAAGCATGGCCCTATAGAATGCCTCTTTACCGTCTCTGAAGAAGAAGGTTTAGGGGGCGCTTATAGCATTGCTCCTAATTGGATGAAAAGCCCTTATCTCATCAATCTTGATTCAGAAGAAGAAGGAGAGATTTTTGTAGGTTGCGCAGGAGGTAATCAGTTTAGTGCTACATTCAATTATACTGAAGAGTCGGCTCCCGAGGGTTACTTCTTTGCCTCTGTAACTGTAAGCAATTTACAAGGTGGACATTCTGGTGACGATATTGATAAGGGGCGAGCAAATGCCATCAAATTGTTGGCCGGACTTCTCTATGAATTTTCTAATCACTTCCCAATACATATCGCTTCTATTTCAGGAGGCGATCGCCATAACACCATCCCAATATCTGCAGGTGCATTTATTGCCGTTCCTTGGGAACAAAAAGAGCCCTTACGCATCCTTTTTAATATATTTACAAG
>JAGPIY010000101.1 GCA_018054715.1 Bacteroidaceae bacterium | reverse complement strand
AAAGCCTGAGTTTGTAATTTGAGCACACTCACCCACAAGCCCCCGGTCGCTTTCTTCTTCTTCGCAAAAAGCCTCAGTTATCTCGTCTAATCCTTCTTGCAATTCTACTTCCTGGCGATAACAACATTGCAGATATGCAATTTGAGCAGAAAGAGCCTCATGAATAACCACTTCACGGCCTCCTGCTTCATTTAACACAGCCACCTTTGTGCCTTGTCCAAAACGGCAATCAGCCTCATCCACATAAAGGTAATCTATGTGTTCAATATAACATTCTTCCTCAATATCGTAATGGGCAATATAACCAGATACATCAGCAATTCGACTATCATCACCGATTGTTACATCTTTCAAGGTAGCTCGGTAAATGCCGCTCGGCTTGGAAACTCCTCCCGGCAAAGTAAAAACATAATCGAATACGCCAAGTCGGCAAGTTCCTTGAAAATGAACTTGTTGCACACGATCTGCTTTAAAATTTTCAGCTACAGTGAGCAGGGTCCAATCCTCTGCCTCACATCCCTGACTGGTTAACTGTGTAATTTCATCCGCTGTCAGTGGACGAAACACTGTATTTTTCGGAGTAAATTCACTCTTATTCATCCTCTATTTGATACAAAAAATTGTCGTAAGGGAAACGTTGCACATGCAGCTCTTTCACTTTACTATATATCAAAGATTTCAGTTCTTCTATATTTTGTTTTTCGCGTGCAGAAATAAAGAGGCATTCCCCTCCAAGCTTTGCCATCCAAGTTTGCATTAATTCAGGCAAAGACAAATTTTCGTACGTAACAGGTGACAGATCGTCTTCCTCTTTTTCTATAAAAGTGTAAGCATCAATTTTATTAAAAACGATCATACAAGGCTTATCTCCGCCACCGATATCGGCTAAAGTACGTTCTACAACCGTTATTTGTTCTTCAAATTTAGGATGCGAAATATCAACTACATGAATCAACATATCAGCCTCACGAACTTCATCTAAAGTCGACTTAAAGCTCTGTATCAATCCATGTGGTAGTTTACGAATAAATCCAACGGTGTCGGTTAAAAGGAAAGGAAGATTCTCAATGGTCATCTTGCGGACAGTAGTATCGAGGGTCGCAAAAAGTTTGTTTTCAGCAAACACATCACTCTTTGCTAATAAGTTCATTAGAGTAGACTTTCCTACATTTGTATATCCTACTAGAGCCACGCGAATAAATGCTCCACGATTTTTTCGTTGCGTTGTTTTCTGACGGTCAATCTCAAGTAACTGCTCTTTTAAAAGCGACATACGATTTAAAATAATACGTCGGTCCATTTCCAGCTGCGTCTCACCAGGCCCTCTTAAGCCCACTGCACCACCACGTTGACGCTCAAGGTGCGTCCAAAGACGATGCAAACGAGGAAGCATATATTTGTATTGAGCCAATTCTACCTGCACTTTAGCATGTGCCGTTTGTGCACGCATAGCAAAAATATCAAGAATTAAAGAAGTTCTATCTAATATTTTAACCTCCAATTCTCCTTCAATGACACGTATTTGCTTAGCCGACAATTCGTCATCAAAGATGACCATGCCGATTTCGTTTTCGTGCACATATTCTTTTATCTCTTGAAGTTTGCCTTTACCAACATAAGTCACAGAGTTCATTTGGTCTACACGCTGCGTAAATCGCTTTACCACCTGTGCGCCAGCCGTTTCTGCCAAGAACTCAAGCTCGTCAAGATATTCTGTCGTTTTTCGCTCGTCTTGCAATTGCGTAATCAGACCTACAAGAATTGCAGATTCAGTTCCGGCTTCAGATATAACAAATTCTTTCATCCCACTCTCAATTTTGCTACAAAGATATTGTTTTTTTTCGAGATAATAGTGAATTACATTCTATTTTTTATACCTTTGCCACAGCAAATAATCAAATACCCGCATGAAAAAAGTTTTCTTATTTCTCACGCTCGTTATTTTATCACTCGGTTCCGTTTGGGCAGCTCCACGTGATAAGAGCTCACTAAAAGCAATTGCAGAAGCACATTTTGCAAAACATTCCACAAAAAGCACGCAGAAATCAATCGTCCAGAACGAAGGAAATGCAATCTTAGTAACATCCTCAAAAGCCTTATTAGGTGATAAAAGAGAAGATGCCTTTTACATTTATGGCGCTGAAGAAGGTGGATTTGTGATTTTATCTGCCGACGATCGTCTTCCACTTGTACTAGGTTATGCTGAAGAGGGCACTGTCAATACGAGTTCTATTCCCGACGGATTGCTCGATTTACTGAACAGCTACCAAACAATGAGCGAGCAATTGGCTGAAGATACGGTTCGTTTTTCCAAGAAAGAAATCCTGAGTTCTTCAAACACCTTACCAGAAAAAGTAACACCTCTTTTAGGTCGCATCCGTTGGTCACAAGATTATCCTTATTATAATAGCTGTCCCACAATCTCAGGGACAAAGACTTTAGTAGGTTGTGCAGCCACCTCTATGGCCACAATTATGCGTTTTTACGAATACCCCAGTCAAGGAACAGGAAGCTCTAGCTATAGTTGGAATGGAAGTACTCTCAATATCGATTTCTCTGCACATTCCTATAACTGGAACCTCATCCGTGAAAGATATCTATATGAGCTTCAAGGTGATAGAGTCACTACCACAGATCATTTCAGCTCAGAGGAAGCAAACGAAGCGGCTAAACTATGCTACGATGTAGCGCTTTCTATTCAGATGTCTTTTGGAGTAGATGCATCTTCTAGTACGAATACTGAAAAAATGGTAGCTAAGGCACTAACCAATAATTTCAATTACGACAAGAATATACAATTCTTCTATCGAGACTATTTCAGCTCTTCCGAATGGCTGAATCTCCTAAAAGAAGAAGTCGTTAACGGTCGACCAATCTATTTCCGGGGTGGTCAAAGTGCCAGCAATGGACATATCATGGTTATCGACGGATACGACTCAAGTAATCTCATGCATTTCGATTTCGGATGGGGAGGAACAATGAATGGATATTATTATCTGGCAGAGGTAAACCCGGCCACTTCGGGTGCCGGCATTACAGAAAATCCTACGGATGGCTATAACCTCTCACAGTTTGCGGTATTAGGCATACAGCCTCCTACCACTAGTTCAAACTATCGCCCCCACTTTATTACGACTTCTACCCTCACCTCCTCTTCGTCTTCAATAAAAGCAGGTAACACCTTTAAGCTCGGTGCTACTCTATTAAATAAAGGCACTGACTTCTCAGGATATTATTGCGCAGCACTCCTTAATAGCGAAGGTGAAATTACGGTTTTATCGCAGAATACTTTTTCAGCGACAATGAGTAGTAGTTCAAGCAAAAAAGAATTAACTTGTACTGTACCTACTGACTTGAAGGATGGTGATTATACCTTATGTTTCATGACCAGAGCCACAACTAGCGATGAGTGGAGTATCGTTCGATCATCATCTACTATAGCTCACACACTTGATGCTGAAATTGCAGAGGGCACTCTCACTATTTCTACGCCTTCTACAGCCATCTCATTAAAAGACGCTACTATCACAATTCCACATGCGCTCTACAACGGACTTTCCGGCAACTACACACTTACTATTACTAATGGCGATACGGATTTTAAGGGTACTATAGGCATTGGAGTGAAAAGTGGAAACGTATATAGCGCATTAGCTAGTGGATATCGAACCCTCGATGCTGAACAAACAGCAACCTTCTCACTAGAAAGTAATATTTCGATTTCCGCAGGTGAATACACACTATATCCTCTTTATAAAAGTGGAAGCACATGGTATCCTATAGGGAGTGTGAGCGTTCCGATTAGTATAAAAGGGCAAGACTCAGAAGGCACAATTGCATTAACTTGCCTTTCAGCTTCGCTTCCTGAAAATCCTATTTATGGAGTAAATGACTCTATTAAAGGCTCACTCATCATCCAAAATTCAGGAACTTTACCTTATAACATGCCTATTGCTATTGCAACTTACGTGGCAGGTGGTAATACGTATAATGTAGGATTCAATTTTTTTCCGACCTTCATAGACGCAGGTGAGAGCATAACCCTCGATATCTCATCTCCTCATAATCTACCGGAAGGTTCATATGGCGCTTGTTTCTATTATTACCCGACCTACAATAAAACGGATAATTCTACGGGTCTATTACCAAAAGAGTCCACTAAATTTAATTACTCAGTAAACGATTCCGTGCTTAGCACAGTTGGGCTAAACACTCTTTACGATTCCAGTTCAAAAGCATTGATAGCTAACATCGCAGAAAGTACAAACGTGGTACATATTTATTGTGGAGAATCGTTGCAACGTGTATTATTATTTCAAATGAATGGCACACTTTTAGCAGAGAAAAACAATATCGACAATACTGAAACGAACATTTCTGTTGAAAGATTAGCTAAAGGCATTTATGCAGTACAAGGATTTACAACCAATGGACGTTGCTATACCATAAAGATCATAAAAAAATAATTCTTTTCAGTTGATCTTTATTCTCTGATATTCTCTTTTCATTTAAGAGCGTTTGTGGATACAACTTCAAGCCTCATTGCTATGAAAGAATAGATTTCTAGAAGTCCATTTATAATCTGCCTCAGCTCATTATCAGTTGGAGTAGTATAACCTTTGTCGTCAAGCGAGCAAATAGATTCATGCGAAGCGATAAGGCGTGTTGTTTGTTTCATTGCCTCTGTTAATCCTTGATCAATATCGTGTGCCTCTTTAAACAAAGCAAGGGGCGTATGATTTAGTGCTTCTATTTCATAATAGGCCAATAAGGCCACAAACATCTTCTCAAAACTCATTACCGACAAATTGAAAAGTAAGTTATTATCAAATCGACTAGAGATGGTTAGATGTCTCTCTAGGGGTTTCATAATTCCAGTTGCTTCAGCAAATATTTTTTTTGCATGCTCCTCCCAATAATTTTCGTCAATCTTATTATTATTTATATCCATCTTATTACTATTTAAAGTTGTTTAGTCCAAAAATGCATCGGTGAATCTCCTTCTTGAAATCCTTCAGAATGATATAAATGCTGAGCCTGCTGATTGTCCTTCCGGACTTCCAGTGTTAGCTTAGCACAATCATTTTGATGCGCTATTTCTATAATTCCTTGCAATAATTTTCGTCCAAGCCCACAACCACGGTATTGTTTATCTACAAATACATCATGTATATTGATCATAGACTTGCATTTGAAAGTAGAAAAGTTCAAGAAAGCATTAATCATGCCAACAATCTCACCCTCACATAGTACAAATAATACAATTGCACGAGGATGGGATTCTAAGGCATCCAATAAATATAATTTTTGCTTATCAGTTAATAGAGAGCCTCCTCCCATGGGATCTGCAATATAACTATTTACTAAATTGCATAAAGCCGTACAATGCATAGGGTCCGTAAAATCACATAATTCTAAATCGGGTTGCTCAATCTTGATTCTCATTATTCTTATATTTAAAACGTCTAGGATCTATTTCATATTTTCGAATTCTCAGCCCTATTATTCTTTCGGTAACTCCAAGTTGCAAAGCCGCCTTTACTAAATTTCCACTAGTTGACAATAAGGTATCTTGAATCACTTGCTTCTCTATTTTCCCTAAAATAATATCTAAGGTTCCTTCCGACTTACTCTGGCTAGAAATTGCGTTTTGTAAACTAGGAGGTAAATTATTAGTATGTATCACATCATCAATACTTAATATGCAAGCACGCTCAATGCAATTTTCCAATTCACGGATGTTTCCAGGCCAATGATAAACCATTAGGCAATCTATTGCAGAAGCAGTAATACGCTTGACTTTCCGATTATTTTTCTCGTTAAATTTAGCTATAAAATGATCTGCTAGTGCAGGAATATCATGCAAACGTTCACGAAGGGGAGGAATATAAACAGGAAATACATTTATACGATAATACAGATCCTCTCTAAACTTGTGATCTTCAATAAGCTCTTCCAGATTTTTATTCGTCGCACAAATAATTCTAACATCAATCTTAATGGGCTTCGTACTACCCAAACGTTCTATCTCACGTTGCTGGATAACACGCAACAATTTAACCTGAACATTCGTTGGTATATCGCCAAATTCATCTAAAAAGATAGTGCCTCCATTAGCAGCCTCAAAACGCCCTACACGTTGAGAGTCAGCACCTGTAAATGCTCCTTTTTCATGGCCAAATAATTCACTTTCAATTAAGCTTTCAGGTAACGCTGCGCAGTTTACTTTAATATAAGCTTTCCCTTTTCGCGTACTATTATAATGTATTGCATCAGCGACTAATTCTTTACCTACTCCACTTTCTCCTCGTAGCAGCACTGTCGTATCGGTAGGCGACACACTCTGTATAAGTGAAAAAACCTCCTTAAGCTTTCCTGAATTGCCTTCAATATTAGGAAAGGATTGCTCTGTTATTGCCTTTCTTAATTGAATATTTTCCTTTTTAAGCGAATCTATTTCTTCACGCGATTCATATTTTCTTCGAGCTGCACGAGCAATCATAGCTGCTACAATTGTGAGTAATTGTATGTTCTTTTTAAAATCAAACGCTCCATAATAAACTTTATGAACACTCAGTGCACCTATTACCTTTCCTTTTTCTTTAACCGGAATACAGATAAAAGAGATGTCTTTATCATTTGATTTTAGAGGAAAATGAAGCTTATTTAAAAACTCCTTGGATTCAGCTATGCTACGAATTATTTTAGGCTCACCCGTTTGCACGACATGACCAATAATACCCTCACCAAGTTCATAACTCAATTTACTAAAATCACGATCTAAAGGGCCGTAAGATTCTTCGACAAACAATCTATTCG
>JAGPIY010000100.1 GCA_018054715.1 Bacteroidaceae bacterium | reverse complement strand
CCATTTTGGGTTTGAATCGTCACTTTTAAATTTTGGTCGGGACCTAATACAACGGCATCTTGCGCCCAAGTTAGCATGGGTACTATCAGAAGAGATGCTATTACGTATAGTTTTTTCATTATGATCGTTTTTTTTAGAGAATTAGCAGTTGCTTTTACTTGTGTTTTAAATTGAAAATTAAACTCGCGAGCACTCAATATTGGATGCCCGCGAGTTTAAAAGGGCTTAGCAGAACATTTCTTTTTCGGTAAATTTACCTATTTTTTGATATTGTTCATAAATAGCTTGATACGCTTTTGCGTTTTTTGCATTAGGCATATAATCTTTTGCGAAACCAGAATTCATAGCTGCTTGTGCATCCTCTATTTTATTGTATACACCTGCAGCAGTTGCAGCAAACATGGCTGCGCCAAGGGCACACGCTTGATCGGTTTTACAAACCTTGATCGGCATGTTAAGTACATCGCTAATTGTTTGCATCACGAAAGGAGATTTTAAAGCAATGCCACCGATACCGATCACGTTGTCTATTTTTACTCCTTCACTAATGAAGCGATCGGCAATAGCTTTCGTTCCAAATGCAGTTGCTTCTACCAATGCACGGAAAATACGAGGAGCACTTGTTCCTAGTGTGATACCGGTGATTGTTCCTTTTAGCAGCTGATTAGCATCAGGAGTACGACGACCATTCATCCAGTCGGTAGCAATTACCGTGCTTTCACTAAGCGGAATCTTTTCAGCTTCTGCAGTGAGTGCAGGTATGATATTATCACAAGCTTCGTCGATCAATTTTGCTTTAGTTTCTGCATCAAGAAGAGTGGAGTTTCCAATGATATTCTTTATAGGGAATTCAAGTACACGCTTGAACCAAGCATATACATCACCGAAAGCTGATTGACCGGCTTCTAGTCCAACCCAACCCGGAATTACAGATCCGTCTACTTGTCCACAAATTCCTTTGATTAGGTTGTGCCCGATTTCTTCGTAGCTGGCAACCATTATGTCGCAAGTAGAAGTTCCAAGTACGCGCACCAAAGTATGAGGAGTTACGCTCGCTCCTACTGCACCCATGTGACAGTCGAAAGCACCACCTGCAACCACTACACTTGTACTAAGTCCTAAGCGTTTGGCCCATTCCTCAGTAAGTGTACCTACCGGTTTTTCTGCAGTTTCCGTGGTTTCAAACAAACGGCTACGGAAGCCTTTTAATACAGGATCTAATTTTACCAAGAATTCTTCACTAGGCAAACCTCCCCATTTCTCATGCCACATGGCTTTATGGCCACATGCACAGCGACTGCGTACAATGTCATTGCTTTTGTTTACTCCGGTAAGCAGAGCAGGAAGCCATTCGCAATGCTCTACAATAGAGTAGGCTTTTGAACGTATCGTTGCATCTTCACGAAGAACGTGCAACGCTTTTGCCCAAAACCACTCTGAAGAATAGATGCCGCCTTCGTAGGCACAATAGTTGGTATCCCATTCTTTGCACAGCTTGTTGATTTCTCCAGCTTCTTTTACTGCAGTGTGATCCTTCCAAAGCACAAACATGGCATTAGGGTTTTCTGCAAATTCTGGAAGCAAAGAAAGTGGAGTGCCGGTTGCATCGGTAAATACAGGTGTACTACCTGTAGTATCGAATGCTATACCTACCACATTTTCTGCAGTGCCTGCAGGACATTTAGCAAGTGCCTCTTTTACTGTAGCCTCCAAAGTCTCGATGTAATCAAGCGGATGCTGGCGATATTGATTGATGCCGGGGTTGCAATATTTGCCTTCTGCCCAACGAGGATAGTATTTTACAGCAGTAGAGAGCTCTTCGCCCGTGCTGGCGTTTACCACCAATGCACGAGCTGAGTCGCTACCGTAATCTAATCCAATTACATATTTAGTCATGATGCGGATTGTAATTTAGCAAAGCGCTTTGTTTAATAAATAATAAACATCGTTCATGCGAAGTTCTTTCTTGAAATCTTGTATAGTAGTGTTCTCGTCGATAACTACCATTTCGATACCTGCGATATCGGCATAATCTTCAAGGAATTCTACAGTAAGATCGTAAGAGAAGCTAGTATGATGTGTGCCGCCAGCTAGGATCCAAGCACCTGCACCAACTTCGAAGTTAGGTTGAGGAATCCACAGTGCAGAAGCAACAGGAAGCTTAGGGAGCTTCTTCGACTTGATACAGCTTACTTTATTTACGATGAGACGGAAACGTCCTCCCATATCTACGATGGTAGCAGCTACACCTTCGCCCGGTTTGCTTGTGAATACCAAACGAGCTGGGTCGTTCTTGCCACCAATACCTAGAGGATGTACTTCCATTTTAGGTTTTTCTTCAGCAATAAGCGGACAAACCTCTAGCATATGCGCTTGGAGAATTGCACTCTTTTCACCATCAAAATTCAAAGTGTAATCTTCAAGGAAAGAACAACCCTTTGGTAGCCCTTGGCCCATAAACCACATGGTACGGAATAGAGCAGCTGTTTTCCAGTCACCTTCTGCACCGAAACCATAGCCATCAACCATCAAACGTTGTGATGCGAGTCCTGGAAGTTGATCTATACCGGCAAGATCGTCGAAGTTAGTAGTGAAAGCTTTTGCACCTTTCTCTTCTAAGAAACGACGAAGAGCGATTTCAATGCGAGCTGCATTAACAACTTGTTGACGATCTTTTCCTCCTTCTTTGCAGTTTGCTGCGAAGTCGTATTCTTTTTCATATACAGCTACTAATTCTGCAACTTCAGCATCAGTAACTTTATCTTGTACTGCCACAAGCTCTGCGATAGGATAGTAATCTACATGGTAGCCAAGACGCATCTCTGCTTCTACTTTGTCACCATCGGTTACAGCTACGTTATTCATTTGGTCACCAAAGCGGATGATGCGAAGATCTTGTGCATCTGCCCAAGCAGCAGAAACGCGCATCCAAGTTGCGATTTTAGCTTGTGCAGCTTCATCTTGCCAGTGCCCTACAACAACCTTGCGGTTTTTGCGCATACGACTTACAATATGTCCGAATTCACGGTCACCGTGTGCACTTTGGTTAAGATTCATAAAGTCCATATCCATGGTATCCCAAGGAATTTCTTTATTGAATTGTGTATGGAAATGAAGAAGTGGTTTTTTCAGCTCTTGTAGTCCATGAATCCACATCTTTGCAGGTGAGAAAGTATGCATCCAAGTAATAACTCCGATACATTTATCATCATTGTTAGCAGCCTTAAAAGTAGCAGTAACTTCACGTGAAGAGTTTACTGTACCTTTGTATACAACTTTTACAGGTAATTTGCCTGAATTGTTTAAGCCTTTTACCATTTCGTTAGAGTGTGCATCCACAGCAATTACTGCGTCACCTCCATACAGAAGCTGTGCTCCTGTAACGAACCATACTTCAAAATTATCAAATGCGTTCATCTTTTTTATTGTTTTTAGGATAATAGTTTGTTTTAGTTATTTATTTTTGTCCATAATAGGCATTAGGACCATGTTTTCGATTGAAATGTTTTTCTACGAGTAACGGATTCATGGTTAAGTTTGGATTTACACTAAATGCAATGAAAGCCATTTTTGCCACTTGCTCCATCACCACTGCATTGTGAACCGCATCGAAGGCATCCTTTCCCCATGAGAACGGACCGTGATTCTTTACCAAGACGCCGGGAGTATGTATTGCATTGAGCATTTCGAATCGTTTAATGATTACATTTCCGGTTTCTAATTCATAAGCTCCTTCTACTTCGGCTTCAGTCATGCTTTCTGTGCAAGGAATGGAGTCGTGAAAGTAATCAGCATGCGTAGTACCAATATTAGGAATGTCTTTTCCTGCTTGTGCCCAAGCTGTGGCATAAGTTGAATGGGTATGTACCACACCGCCTACTTCTGGGAAAGCTTTATAAATAACAAGATGAGTAGGAGTATCTGAAGAAGGCTTTAGATTTCCTTCTACTACCTTTCCGTCAAGGTCTACTACTACCATGTCGCTTGCTTTCATTTCATCATAAGATACGCCGCTTGGTTTAATAACTACAAGACCCTTAGTACGGTCGATTGCAGATACGTTGCCCCAAGTAAAGATTACAAGTCCGTGTTGCACTAAGTCAAGGTTGGCACGAAAAACTTTTTCTTTCAATTCTTCTAACATACGTCTTATTTACTTTATTTTATAATTTAAATTTTGAGTTCTCTCCGAAAGCCTTTTCGTTGAAACGATAAAGTGCGGCGCCTCGTTTAGAACCTGTTTTGTCTATTTTCTCAGTTTTTTCAATAAAGTCCATTTCAGCTACACGTTTGCGGAAATTGCGTTTATCTAAAGTCTCATTATAAATAACCTCATAGAGACGTTGTAGCTGTGTGAGTGTAAACAACTCTGGTAGTAGATTGAATCCGATAGGCTCACTAGAGGCTTTACGTCGTAGGCGCTTTAAGGCTTCTTTTACCATCTCTTTGTGGTCAAATATAAGCTCTGGGAGATCATGTATATTAACCCAATATGCATTGTGCTGTTTTACAAGCTCACGGTCAGAGTCATTTATATCAATCAATGCATAAAAAGCGACAGATAATACACGCTCACCGGGATCACGATTTACTTCACCGAAAATGCCGACTTGCTCCATGTAAACTTGATTTAGCCCTGTAAGGTTCTCAAGTACGCGACCTGCTGCATCGTTTGGACTTTCATCTTTTTCTAGGAATCCACCCATTACAGACCATTTTCCTTTGGCGGGTTCAAAATTTCGTTGTAGAAGCAATAAATGGAGCTCTCCTGCATGAAATCCAAAGATTACGCAGTCGAGTGCTACCAAAAATCGTTCTTTATCACTATAGAATGTTGTCATTTCTGTTTTTATACTTGTTTTATAAGATTTCAGCTCTTTTTATTTACCAAAAATAGAAATAAAATCCAGCCGTGATACCTAAAATAATTGTAGAATGAATAATATCCCATGCCCCCCAGCTGGCACGAGTTGCGACTTTTTGCTCGGAAGTCGCTGTTCCGAATACTAAACCTTGAATTTTCTCCGCACTAGGTGCTTTTGTGCATAAACTGACAATAACAATAATTAAGCAGCAAAAGAGTAACATCCAACCACAAAAGAACAACCAGTTCAAATCGTAGAATAGATATTTAAATAGGTTATCGGTTGCTCCAGGAGTGTTACTATAGTATATTTTTGCACTGAGACGAATTAATCCAATAATCATACCGGAGAGTAATCCCCACATTCCGCCTTTTTCGGAAGTTCGTTTCCACGTTATTCCCAAAAGGAATGCAGCAGCAATACCTGGGGCTAACACCGACTGCACATCTTGCAAATAGGTGTAAAGTACGTTACCGATACTTCGCATAATAGGAATCCATAGAATTCCTAAGAGAACAACTATGGCAGTGGCTATTTTACCAATTCTAACCAGTTTCTTTTGACTCGTTTCTGGTCTGAAACGTTGATAAAAATCAAGAGTAAAAAGCATTGCTGAAGAATTGAATAAAGAAGCTAACGAGCTCATCAAAGCTGCAAGAATGCCACAGAAAATTAATCCCTTTAAGCCTGCAGGAAGTAATTTTGCAACAAGAGTAGGGAAAGCAGCATCTGCATTTGGAGTGCCGTCTACTAGTAAAGGTAAAAAGCCTCCATTGCCGAGATATTTTTGGTGAAGCGCAAAGGCAATCATTCCCGGAATTAAGAATAAAAATACGGGAAGTAGCTTTAGATAGGCACCAAAGATAGTTCCTCGACGAGCTTCTTTTTCATTTCTTGCAGAAAGGGCACGTTGCACAATGAATTGATCGGTGCACCAATACCAAAAACCGATGATTGCAGAACCTATAAGAGCACCTAACCAAGGGAATTGGGGATCGTTGTTATTGCGAATTAAATTCGTCATGGTATCACCGTATTGGTTTACTTTTACATCACTACAAATGCGCATCATTTCATCCCATCCTCCAAGTTCTTTTAGTCCGAGAACAAGTATTATCAGTGACCCTAAAAGCAAAATAGGGGTTTGAAGTATTGAAGTATATAATACAGATTTCATGCCTCCGAAAACGGTATAAAGCGCGGTAAATAGAACTAATCCGATTGCTGCAATCCAGAAAAAATCAATACCCCAAAGTTCTTCAATGCCAAATACTTGTTGAAAAACCAATCCTCCTGCATATACAGTAACTGCTACCTTAGTAAGCACGTAGCTGATTAGAGACAGCAAAGAAAGAATGGTACGCGATTCTTTATTGTAGCGAAGCTCTAAGAATTCTGGCATAGTTCGTGTCATACTACGTGAATAGAAAGGCACGAAAACCCATGCTAATATTAGTATCATCCACCCTTGAATTTCCCAATGTGCCATTGCCATGCCACTTGAGGCGCCAGCTCCGGCTAAACCAATAAGATGTTCAGAACCAATGTTTGAGGCGAAGATAGACGCACCGATTGCAACCCATGTAGCATCTCGGCCGCCTAAGAAATAGTCGTCCGAGTTTTCATTCTTTTGATTGAATACCCATAAAATAATACCGATGAGTACGCAAAAGAAGATGCCAATAACAATCCAGTCTAGTAACCCCATATATAGCTTTGAAAGCAGATTTTACTATTTACTTTTTATTTTGTAATTCCAAATTTGAAGATGCAATGACTTTCATATTTCTCTCCGGGAGCTAATGTACAAGAAGGCCAGTTGGGCTTATTGGGGGTATCTGGATATTTTTGTGTCTCTAAGCATACTGATACACGTTTCTGATATACCTTCCCTTTTTTTCCTGTGTAAGTTCCGTCCTGAAAGTTTCCGGTATACACCTGAATTCCAGGCTCGTTTGTATAAACCTCTAAGCTGATACCCGATTTTGGGCTAACTAATCTAACTGCTACTTGGCTGAGATCGCCTTT
>JAGPIY010000099.1 GCA_018054715.1 Bacteroidaceae bacterium | reverse complement strand
CCACAAAGATACGCGTTTTTTTTCAAACAGCCAAATGTTTATCTTAAAAATCGATATCAAGGTCAATTTTAGAGGATCCGGCAAATGCGGAATCTGTTTTGCTGTTCGGTTCAAAAAGTGCACTTTCTTGTTCTGGATATTCTATTTCTGGCTTTTCTTTATTAATATAGTTAATAACCTCTTGCAGTGTTTCTTGAAATTTATCAAGATCCTCCTGATAAAGAAAAATCTTATGCTTTTCGAAGCTTATTTGTGCTTCGTTCCCTATTCCTGATATAACTTTTTTGCTTTCTGTAATAGCTAGGTACATTTCTTCCTTTCTATTCTTCTTCACATCCAAATAGTAGATGCGCTTTCCGGCTCTTACATCACGCGAGAAGACAATGTCCTTTTCAGCACCTTCGAAGGTGCTCTTTTTCTTATATTCGCTCATTACTTATCGATTCTATTTAGAAATTAGATTGCAAAATTGACCATTTTTTTTGAGATAGACAAAAAAAACAGCAGAAAAATTGAAAAAAGAATAAATCATTTGCCCAATCACAGACTTTTCCGTACCTTTGTCGCCGAATAGGATGACGAAGTGTATTGCGAAGCTTTTTATTTTGGTTTCATAATACTTGGCGGGCATCCTTTATTTAAAATATTTGCACATTGAAATTGTTATGATTAACAGAACTCTCATTCGTATCAAGGTCGTTCAGATCGTTTATGCCTTTTACCAGAATCAAGACAGAAGCTTAGAAAATGGAGAGAAAGAACTTCTCTTTAGCCTCTCTAAATCGTACGATCTGTACAACCAGATGCTCTATTTTATGGTGAAAATTACAGAGTATTCTCGTCAGCGTATCGATACAGGCCGGAATAAAATGCGCCCTACGGTTGAAGAATTA
Source organism: Bacteroidaceae bacterium (assembly GCA_018054715.1). Taxonomy (GTDB): domain Bacteria; phylum Bacteroidota; class Bacteroidia; order Bacteroidales; family Bacteroidaceae; genus UBA1794. Next base: position 6,011 of record JAGPIY010000099.1, on the reverse strand, counting down.
GCACCCAATGAGAAATTTGCGAATAACCGATTTATCCAACAGCTAGAGGTCAATACGCAATTACTTCAGTATATCGAAATGTCGAAAAAGGATTGGGCTGGAGAAGTAAATTATATTAAAGAATTATATGAAACGATTCTTGCTAGCGATATTTATAAAGAATATATGGCTAGCCAAGAAGATTCATGGGAAGCCGATCGCGAGGTTTGGCGAAAAATTTATAAGAAAATAATTCAGACTAGTGAAAGTCTAGACCAAATGCTTGAAGAACAGAGCCTTTACTGGAATGATGATAAGGAAATTGTCGATTCGTTTGTGCTAAAAACGATTCGTCGTTTTGAAGAAGCGAATGGCGCAAAACAGGAAATTCTTCCTGAATATAAAGATCAGGAAGATATGGAGTATGCTGCACGTCTATTTCGTCGAACGATAGAGAATCAAGAATACTATTATCAGCTCATTCAGGCAGCTTGTCGAAATTGGGATTTTAGTCGTATCGCTTTTATGGATCTCATCATAATGCAGATCGTGCTAGCCGAAATACTTTCTTTCCCTAATATCCCTATCAGTGTAAGTATCAACGAGTTTTTGGATATAGCTAAGCTTTATAGTACTCAGAAGAGTGCTTCGTTTATCAACGGTACATTAGACGGAATAGTTAAACAATTGAAAAAAGAGGGGAAACTATTGAAAAAGTAACTATCTTTGCCCTTAAATATTTAATTATAGAAACCAAACAAAAAGACGAATTATGACTTTACTTTCAATTTTACTACAAGCCCAAGAGGGAGGTGGCATGTCTATGATCCTTATGATGGTTGCAATGTTTGCCATCCTTTATTTCTTTATGATTCGCCCTCAACAGAAGAAGCAGAAAGAAATTGAAAAATTCCGTCGTGCACTTGAAGTTGGCCAAAATGTGGTAACAGCAGGTGGCGTTCATGGCGTAATAAAAGAGATACAAGATACTGTTGTGATTATTGAAATCGCTGCAGGAGTGCGCATTACTGTGGAAAAAGCATCTGTGTATGCTTCAGGAACAGCAATAGATAAAAAATAAAATTAGAAATTAAACTCGCCAAAAGGAAACTAACTATGTTCGATATTCAGAACATAAAAATAACTTATGGTAAGTTTGTAGAATTGATAAAGAATTTCCTGCTTGCCACAAAGAGTAGGGAATTCTTTGTTTTTTTTAGCTTTTTCGCTGTTTCGAGCGTTTTTTGGTTGCTCCAAACATTAAACGAATCCTATCAAACCGAGCTGACAATTCCTGTTGAGCTTACTAATATTCCGGAGGAGGCAGTGATTACGGAAGAACTTCCACGCAACATTAAAGTTCTTGTTGAAGATAAAGGATTTCTTTTGACAACCTATTTTGTTGGTTCCAAATTGAGCCCTCTTGTGCTCGATTTTATGAAGCTGCGAACTAATGGAAACCATGTTGTAATTTCTAACATGGATTTGAGGAAAATGATTTCCCCTCAATTTTATGGTTCAACAAAGCTCATAAGCGTAAAGCCGAATGAAGTGGAGTATTATTATTCAATTGGTGAGCAGCGAAGGCTTCCGGTAAAACTCCATCTAAAGGTTGGAGGACGCTCAAATTATATTGTTACTGACACTTTGATGCAACCTAGCTCTGTGTTGGTCTTTGCGCCACTTAATATCCTTTCTGGTTTAAAGGAAGTGGATACAGAATTAGCTGTTTTTACTAATATCAATGATACGGTACGGCGTATTGTTCCTCTTCACCCGATAAAGGGCGTTAAGTTTGTGCCTGCTTCTGTGCAGGTTTCTTTGTTGGTTGATCTTCTCACCGAACGAATGGTGGAAGTCCCAATAACAGGCATTGATTTCCCCTCAGATAAAGTGCTACGTACCTTCCCTTCGAAGGCAAAAGTGCGTTTCTTGATTCCTTATCATCGTTCTTCAAATATTCGTCCCATTGATTTTCGTGTTGAAGTTAAATATTCCGATTTATTGAATGGCAATGATAGTAAATGTCGGCCTCAAATCGCAATTTCTCCAAGCGAAACTTCGCACATTCGGATAGAACCGGCTACGTTCGATTTCTTGATTGAACAGCGTGTTCCAAAAAGGAGGTAGTTGTGAAGTATTCTCAAAAAATAGCATTGGTAGGGGGTATTGGAGCGGGGAAATCTATAGTCTCTCATATTTTCCGACTTCTAAACATACCTGTTTACGATTCGGATCGTGAGGCAAAAAGATTAATCCGAACCGATCTTTTCATTCGTCGCGAATTAATCGCTTTAGTCGGCCCTGAGGTGTATGAAAATGATGAGCTTTGTAAACCTGTATTGGCGCAATATCTTTTTTCAAGTAGTGAATATGCCACTAAAATAAACAAGATTGTTCATCCTCGTGTTCGACTTGATTTTCGTCGCTGGGTTGAAAAATTTGATGATTCTGTAAAACTTGTCGCATTGGAAACGGCTTTGCTCTATGAATCGGAACTAGATAAAGAAGTTGATTCTGTTTGGCTGGTTACAGCTCCTGAATCAATACGATTGCAACGAGCGATAATGCGGGATAAAGCCTCAGAAAGATCGATCTATGAACGCATGGATAAGCAAGCTTCAGAAGAATATTTAGTGGCACATGCCGATAGAGTGGTGCTTAACGATGGATTTCATGCGGTATTACCTCAGATTTTGACTTATTTATCTCTTGAGTCTCCAACTATTCAGCCTTGAATCTTCAGTTTCCCTAAAATAAATTAATTTAGCCTCAATCTTTGGGCTGTTTCGTTCGTGAATTGTATCTTTGTCATTCGAAATATAAGAAATATCAATTAATAGAATAAAACAAAAAAATTATGTTGAAAGAAATTTTAGCCATTTCGGGTAAGCCCGGTCTATACAAACTCATTTCTCAAGGTCGCAATTCACGTCTTATTGTGGAAGAGATTACCCCCGCTAAAAAAAGAATATCAATTCAGGCTACTGAACATGTTATTTCACTAGGAGATATCGCAATGTACCGTCAGGATACAGAAGAACCTTTAACAAATATCTTGGCAACTATTTATGCGAAAGAAGATGGGAAAATAATTTCCATGGACGCAAAGAAGGCCTCTAGTGCTGAACTTGAACAGTTCTTTGCAGACATATTGCCCGACTTTGATCGTGAACGCGTTTATGCTTCCGATATCAAAAAACTTATTATTTGGTATAATCTACTTGTTGTGGCTGGTTATACAGATTTTGCTTCTCCGGTAGGGGAGGAGTCTGCTGCAGCGGAGGCTGATCCTGCAAAGTAGAACTTATATCTCTTCTCTAGTCAACGAGTATATTGTCTTGAAAAAGATTTATACTCGTTTTTTTTGTTGAAATACGAATGAACCATGAAAACTATTATTTTATCCTTCCTATTACTCGTTTCGGCAACTCTTTCTTCACAGCAGTTGAATTATAAGACGAAGCAAAATTACAGTACTTGGCCTAAACTGGTGACTTCTTTTTCTGATGACTTTTTTCAGACTACTGAGGCGGTGCGTATTGCTGATAATGTGTTGCTTTATCAGCTTAACACAGGTGGTTGGCCTAAGAATATTTTTGTGCCCGCGGAGTTGACTGCTGAACAGAAAGCTTTTGTGCTTGAAGCGAAAAAGAATAAAAATGACGGAACTATCGATAATTCAGCCACTACTACTGAAATCGTTTATCTTGCTCGTTTGTATCAAACTCATCCCGAAGCGCGTTATAGGAAAGCGATACTTCATGCACTTGACTATCTTTTTGAGGCGCAGTATCCTTGTGGAGGATGGCCACAGTGTTATCCTCGAAAGGATAGTTATGTCTATGAGATTGAATATAATGACGATTCAAATGTGCATGTGTTGCGACTGATGCGTGAGCTTTACAGCTCTTCTCGTTATTCTTTTCTACCTTCTTCTTATCATGAAAAGGCGCGAATTGCTTTTGAAAAAGGAATAGATTGCATTCTGAAAACTCAAATTCGTTACAATGGGAAATTGACTTCTTGGTGTGCGCAATACAACCCGTTCACCTTGCAGCCTGCTAAGGCGAGAGCCTATGAGTTGGTTTCGTTAAGCGGGCAGGAGAGTGTGGGAATCGTTCTTTTGTTGATGTCTATTGAGCACCCTTCGCCGATGGTTGTTGAAGCTGTTGAAGCGGCTATCGCTTGGCTAGAAGAGGTGAAGATAGAGCACCTTCGCAAAGAGACTTACGTAAATTCTAACGGTGATAGTGATTATAAGATGGTTCCTTGTGAAGATTGCCCGCCTTTGTGGGCTCGTTTCTATGAGATCGAAACGAATCGTCCTTTCTTTTGTGATCGCGATGGTAGTAAACGGTATAACCTTTCGGAAATTGGACATGAGCGTCGTACGGGATATAGTTGGTATAGTAGCAATGCACTTCAGGCTTTGAAAATCTATCCAATCTGGAAAGCAAATTTGCTGGGCATGAAATAAAATTTGTTGCTTATGGTTTTAAAAAAGATGCTTAAGTCTTGTTCGAGAGATGCTTAAGTTTGCTTTGGAAGATGCTTATGTTTTTGTAGTTTGATGCTATCCTTTTTTCGGTTCGATTTTCTGATTTTTAATTTCGGCATTCCGCCGTCTGCTTTTTCTTTGGTTCGCCTTTTCTTTGTTTAGGCGTATTTTCCTCTCGTGTTCTTCTAAAAAACCTGTAAAACCGTGTAAAAAGCTTGTAAAAAGGAGTTCCAGAAAACATCTTTCATCTTTCAGTTTTCTCTGTAATATGCTGATACACAACGCAAAATCGCTGAATAGTTTAGAATAACCCTTCAGTAACTCTTCAGGATTTTTTTTGTAAGCGGTAAGCGTCTCCACATCGTCGTATCGTGGAGATTCCCGCGGCTGGTTTCGGCAGTACAGACCTGCCTTCATCGTCAGGGGATCTGCCTAAAATAACTCGGTGAGGCGGTAAAAGCAGTGTCTGAGGAAGTATTTAGAAAAGCATCCATTATTTAACCTATATTTATCTGCTAAATAGATTTAAAAAAGCATGTCCGTTTCAGTTCTTTTTTGTATCTTTACATCAAATAATTGCGATGACTAAGGACGATTTATACAAGGAAGAAATACGCCGATTGAAAGCAGAGGGTGTCAAGCAACAAGCTGATTTCAAATCGACGACAGCTGACCTGAAAATGCTCATCGAAAGCTTAAAATCCACCATCGAAAGCTTGCAGGCCACCATAAACTCGCTGAAGACTTCCTGAAACTTTTTTTGTCAACCATTCAGCCTTTATCAGTTTGTCATGCAGCTTATTACACACTAATCCTGAAGGCTGAAACATCTTTTCCTGAATTCGTATTTTAGCCCCGAAATATGCTCGAATTCTACTCAACTTTAGTAATCCCCTAGCCATCTGGGTAAATTTTCGTCCATTCCCGATCCATTCTCCGTTTCTTCTTCGTCTGTTCTTCGTTGGCTCTTTGTCCACTTAGAGATCGACTTTGTCTTTAAATATTCGACGATCGTCCGTTCTTCGTTGGCTTTTTGTCCATCCTCCTGGTAAATCTGCTTCAACCGCTCCTAAACCTTCTTCAATCTTTTCGAACTTTGTGCCCATTTCGTTCCGGTTTTGTTCCGGTTTCATTCCGGCTTCGTCCCGGCTTCTTTCCAATTTCCTCTCCACCCCCTTTCTCCTGAGCTTTTTTCTTCTCCTATCTTTTCCCTCTTTCCCCTTCCATTTTGTGTTCATCGGGGCGCCTTTAGTCTTTCTTTTCTTCGCGCGCGCATCTGATTAATAATGTGTCTTGATTCCTCCTGCCTCTTTCTTCTTCCTTCCTGCTTCTTTCTTTAAAAAAAACTTCCCCCTCTAAATGGTTTTCTTTTAGCCCTTTATGCCCGTTCGGTTATTTTCTTTTAAAAAAAGTCCAGTATAAATTTGGATGGTATACAAAAAGTCCCTATCTTTGCACCCGCTTTAGAGAAATAAAGCAGCGTACAATGAACCGATGACAGATATAGACAAGTGCTACGCCTTTGGCAACG
>JAGPIY010000098.1 GCA_018054715.1 Bacteroidaceae bacterium | reverse complement strand
AAAAGGCATGCGAACTAATGAAAGAAGCTGGTGCTAAACGCGCATTACCTCTAAAAGTAGGCGGTGCATTCCACTCTCCTCTGATGATGCCGGCACAAGAAGAACTATAAGCTGCTATCAAAGCAACTACCTTTGCAACTCCTAAATGCCCTGTATATCAAAATGTAGATGCACTTCCTCACACTTGTCCTGATGAAATCAAAGCGAACTTGGTAGCACAACTTACAGCTTCTGTGCGTTGGACACAAACCGTACAAAATATGGTAGCCGACGGAGCAGACGACTTTACCGAATGCGGCCCCGGTGCAGTGCTACAAGGATTGGTAAAGAAAATTGCAAAGGACGTAAACGCACACGGAATTAACTAATCTGTTAATAAGCAGAATAAAAGACAATGCCGAAATATCAAGTTGGTTTTGCCATGAGCGGAGGCTTTATAAAAGGCTTCGCTCATTTGGGCGCTATACAAGCTTTATTAGAGCACGACATTAAACCCGACATACTCTGCGGGGTTAGTGCCGGTGCTTTGGCTGCCACTTTTTATGCCGATGGCAACGAGCCTCATCGCTGTCTTGACTATTTTCAGGGACATTCTTTTGGCGATTTCTCGAAAATAGCAGTTTCTAAGGCCGGACTCTTCTCACTTGATGCGTTTGTTGATTTCTTAAAAACGAACCTCAAAGCCAAACGTATTGAGGAATTGTCATTACCGCTGTACATCATAGCAACCGATCTTGACAATGGCAAATCGGCTGTTTTTAAGCGTGGATCGTTAGCAGAAAGAGTAGCTGCTTCGTGCGCCATGCCGGTAATGTTCACCCCGCGTAACATTCACGGCATAAATTACGTAGATGGCGGCATCCTCAAAAACTTACCCGTTTCTTTTATTCGTAAGGAGTGCGAACGTATAATCGCAATCAATGTCAGTCCACTGCAAACCAAAGATTATAAAAAGAACGTATGGAATATCGCCATGCGTTCTTATCACTTTATCTTCCAAGCAAACACAATAGCCGAACGAGAGTTATGCGATCTGCTGATTGAACCTTATAATCTGGCAGGTTATAGTAATCGTGAACTGGAAAGAGCTGAAGAGATCTTTATACAAGGCTACAACACTACCTGTGAAATATTACAGAGACTTGAAACAGAAAATCATACGATATGGAAGCTGTAAACGAAAAGATAGTAATCTACCAAGTTTTTACACGACTTTTTGGCAATGAGCGTACTACTTGCAAACCAAATGGTTCACTAGAGGAAAACGGAACCGGAAAGTTAAGAGACTTTACTCCAAAAGTACTCCGCGATATTAAAAAGTTAGGAGCTACGCACATTTGGTATACAGGAGTTATTGAACATGCTACACAAACCGACTATAGCGCTTTGGGCATCTCTCAGGATCATCCCGCAATAGTAAAAGGAAAAGCAGGTTCACCTTATGCAATTAAGGACTACTACGATATTGATCCTGATTTAGCGATAAATGTGCCTAAAAGGATGAACGAGTTTGAAGCTTTAATAACCCGAACTCATGCTGCCGGCCTGAAACTTATTATCGATTTTGTGCCCAATCATGTAGCTCGTCAATACTCTTCGGATGCAAAACCCCTAGGAGTACAAGATCTAGGTATAAAAGATGATCTGCATAAAAGCTTCGACCCACAAAACAATTTTTACTACATTCCCAATCTCCCTTTTCAAGGCCAATTCGACCTTCTTGCAGGAGACAAAGAGTCTTACTACGAAATGCCCGCCAAAGCCACCGGCAACGACCGGTTCGATGCTTACCCTTCGACCAATGACTGGTACGAAACGGTGAAACTCAATTATGGCATCGACTATGTAGGAGGTCACAGGAAGTTCTTCAACCCAATTCCTAATACATGGACTAAGATGGTACAGATTTTAAAGTTCTGGGCCGCAAAAGGAGTAGATGGATTTCGTTGTGACATGGCAGAGTTGGTACCTGTTGAATTTTGGCATTACGCCATAGCTCAAGTTAAAAAGAAATTTCCTAGAATACAATTTATTGCAGAGGTATACAACCCCAATGAATACCGCAACTATCTTTTTCAAGGAGGATTCGATTTTCTCTACGACAAAGTTGGACTTTACGATACTTTGCGAGCAATCCTCGCTGGTCAAGAAAGCACCAAAGCACTGAGCAATTGCTGGCAAAACTTAGAAGGGATTCAAGATAAGATGCTTAATTTTCTTGAGAATCATGATGAACAACGTATTGCCAGTACTTTCTTCACAGGCGACCCTTGGAAGGCACTTCCTGCCCTACTCGTGAGCACACTGATGAACACTAATCCAATGATGATTTACTTCGGACAAGAACTGGGAGAACCGGGCATGGACAACGAAGGTTTCTCCGGGTATGATGGGCGTACTACGATTTTCGACTATTGGAGCGTAGCCAGCATTCGCGCCTGGAAAAACGGAGGAAAATGGAACGACGAACTATTGAACCAGTCGCAGAAACAACTCAGAGCTTACTATACTAAAGTACTAAATCTCTGCCAAAAAGAAGAAGCTATTCGCAGTGGAGCATTCTACGATTTGATGTATGTAAACTGCAACTCATCTACCTTCAATGCAGATCGGCAATATACCTTCCTGCGTAAAAAAGAAAATGAACTGGTCGTGGTAATTGTGAATTTCGAAGACGAAATGAAAGAAGTAGGAATCCATATCCCCGAACATGCTTTCAAAGCACTCGATATTAAGCCACAAGTAAATTGCAAAGCCAAAGATTTACTAACGGGAGAAACACTCACCATTAGCCTCAGCCCCGATGAACTTCTATCTGCACGGATAGAAGCAAACAATGGAAAAGTGCTAAAAATAAAACTGAAATAAGCAATTACTAAAAGAAAGAATGGAAAACTATATTGAAACAATTATTCATTGGATAGGACAATTGCTTCGCCTTCTGGGAGCAAGTAATGAATTCGCAGCAAACAGCGAACGAGGCTTTGCCGTGTTCCTGATCTTCCTGTTTTCTCTCTTTTTGGCCTTGTTGTTAAATCGATGGTTTGCCCCATTCGCAAAAAGTTTAGTAGAAAACAGCTCTACCAAATGGGACGACATCTTATTGAACGGGAAAGTAATACGTGCTCTCTGTAACCTGATTCCGCCTATACTATTAATACAAACCGCTCCTCACCTTTCTTCTACAGAAGAAGCGTTACCACGCTTCATCGAAATAGCTTATAAAACATATATGGCGTTGGCTGTCTTCTTTGTAGCCATTGCCATCATTGATGCCTTACATGATGTGTGGAACGAGTTCGAACGCCTGCGCGACAAACCCATCAAAGGATATATACAAGTTCTAAAAATCATCACATACATCATTACCGGCATCGTTATTATAGGTATCTTTATCGGGAAATCGCCAACCGCACTACTCGCCGGATTGGGAGCTTCTGCTGCCGTGCTCTCATTGGTATTCAAGGACACCTTAATGGGACTTATTGCAGGAATACAGCTTTCGGCAAACGATATGCTGCGTAAAGGCGACTGGATCACTATTCCAAAACATAACATCAACGGTATTGTAGAAGAGATTACATTAATCACTGTAAAGGTCCGCAACTTCGACGAAACCATACTTACCGTTCCACCTTCGGTGCTTATCAGCGAATCCTTTCAAAACTGGCGCACGATGAAAGAAGCCGGTGCCCGTCGCATCATGCGTGCCTTGCTGATCGACATTCAGAGTGTACAATTCATTCCGCAGGAGAAGTTAAAAGACTTGCCTGCCTACCCCATGATTAGTGAAGTGTTGAGCACAGAAGAAATGCCCGAAGCTGCCAACTTCGAGCAACTAGAACTGTATGTTCAAAAAGAAAGAATGGTAAATCTAACCCTCTTCCGACTCTTCTTGAAACGCCACCTTGAGCAACATGAGATGGTTAACCAAGAAAGATTCAGTACTGTACGCGAATTAGCACAAACCAGCAATGGCATCCCTCTGGAGTTATATTTCTTCATTTCGGAAATCAACTGGGGAAATTACGAAAGCATACAAGCCGACATTCTCGACTATGTAACTGCCCTAGCTCCTCTTTTCGGGCTACGCATTTACCAAGCCCCTTCGAGCTACGACATCCAACAGTTGAAACTGTAAAATGAGTCAGCGGAAAAAGAAATAGCTGAGAGTCTCATTTTAAATCACCCCACAAGCTTTCAGCTCTTTGTAAAGACGTTGCACAGGAAGCCCCATTACATTATAATAGCTACCTTGCAATCCGGTGCATCCAATATAACCGATCCACTCCTGCACTCCATAAGCCCCAGCCTTGTCGAAAGGGCGATAGTGAGTTACATAATGTTGTATTTCTTCTTCCGAGAGTATCGCAAAAGTGACATCCGTACGGCAAGAAAAAGATCTCTGCCAACTCGTAGTGGTAAGGCATACGCCGGTAAATACCTGATGAGTTTTACCGGATAACCGTCGCAACATGCGGCAAGCATCAGCTGCATCAGTCGGCTTCCCAAGTACTTCCCCCTCAATCCAGACAATCGTATCAGCAGTAATAAGAAGCTCTTCCTCTCCCATCAAAGCACGATACGCATCAGCCTTTGCGTGAGAAATATATAACGGGATATCACCCTCTTGCAAAGAAGAAGGAAACGACTCATCAACATCAGGAAGAGTACGGACTTCAAAAGGAAGTTCCAAACCTGTTAATAGTTCTTTGCGACGGGGAGAATTAGAAGCTAATATAAGATTCATAAAGGGATATATATAATTAAAATAAAAAATTAATGAGAATTGGAATGCACATAAATGCTTTCACTCAGAAGACGATAAATTTCCTGTAAACGCTGATCGCCCTCCAACAATGCTAGTTGTGAATCGATAATGCTGCGATCGTAACGTACCGCAGGACCGGTTTGAGCCTCTTGGGGAGAAAGTTGGTGAACCTTCAGTACCGTTTCTTGAATCAATGGCCACATTGTTTCGAAAGGAATACCTTGTTTGGCAAGCACTTCGCTACACAATGTAAAAAGATGATTCACAAAATTGCAACTCAGCACCGCACCTAGATGCAGATACTTCCGCTGTTCCGACGAAAGGCGAGTTACTTGAGTTGAAAGACGAGAAGCCAAAGCCTCTATAATTTCAGTATCTTGAGGCGCTGTAGCTTCTATAAAAATCGGTATCATACGGAAGTCGACTGTACGAGCCTTGCTGAAAGTCTGCATCGGATAAAACACTCCGCCATGCAGAGCTTTGCCTTCAAACAAAGCAAGCGGTACACTACCCGCCGTATGCAAAAAAAGAGCAGTACTCTGCCCTAAAGTCCCTTTGCCAAATGGCAAAGAAGCTACTTTATTAACGACTTCAGACAAGGCCGAATCTTTCAACGCGAAGAGATAAATGTCGGCATCCGTCTGCAAAAGAGAAAGATCATTCGTTGCAGAAGCTGCTATTTGAGAAGCAAGTAAAGTAGCATTCGATAAGTCCCGACTAAAAACTTGTTTCACTTCAACTCCTGCTTTATACAAGGCTAAACCCACATGGGTTGCTAGATTTCCAGCGCCAAGTAGCACTATTTGAGGCGTTTCCATTGTTACAAAACTAATAAATATTTGCAAATATACGCAGAATGTTTTGGACTTCTAAACTATTTTAAATATATTTGCGAACTAATTATGGAACTCCAATTACGTACGTACACAAAAAGTGCAGACATTCCTGATCTACCCATCACGAATGTCTTTTACCGGAAAGAGCTCTTTCAGGTATATGAACGCACACCCCGCTATGAGCCTCTGCTCCTAGTGGTAGAAGCTGACGGCAAAGCGCTTAGTGCATTATTGGGCGTAATACAGCGAGGTGAATATTGGCGTTCGTTATTACGACGTTGTGAAGTATACGACACCGGAGAATATTTTACGGATAATTCTGATTTGCGAGAAGAGCTTTTTAGTATGATGTTAGCCGAACTTACGCGCGAAGCATTGAAAAAAGCCTTGATGATCAGCTTCCGTAATCTTGAAGATCCACTCTTTGGCTACCGCGACTTTCGCCAACAAGGTTATTTCTCCATCAAATGGATGCGTGTACTCAATAAGTTCAATCCAATGAAAGAAATAATGGAAACAGCCAATCAATCACGTCGTAGGCAAATACGCAAAGCACTGCATAGCAGTTGTAAAGTAGAGGTAGCCACGAATCCTGAAGATATTAAAGCTTTTTCCATTATGCTACGTCGCAACTATTCTAGCAAAGTACGACGTCATTTTCCGAGCATTCGTTTCTTTGAGCAGTTCAATGAGATACTTCCCAATGAAAAAATGGGTAGCATCTATATTGTTCGTTATCATGAGCATATCATCGGTGGCAGCGTAGTACTTTATAGCAAAGATCGTGCCTATCTCATTTTCAACGGAGGCATGAATAGAACTTATAAAAGGAAATATCCAGGCATTTTATCGGTATGGAAAGCACTTCACGAAGCGCGTGCCCGAGGATGTAAAGATTTTGAATACATCGATGCCGGACTCCCCTTCCGTGCACACGGACTCCGAGATTTTGCATTACGCTTCGGAGCTCGCAGCCAAAGCAGTCGTCGTTGGTTTCGTTTACGCATCAATTGGCTAAACAGTTTACTTGCACTGATCTACAGGTAATTCCGCTGCCCACAGGCAATAAACTGTAAAAGAATGCGTTCTTTGGGTATGATAAGAAAACGATTACCATTCCTTATAACCACCCTTATTCTACTTACAGCCGGTGCTAAAATACAGGCACAGGCCGTAATTTCCGGACTAGTTACCGATGAATATCAGCAACCTATTGAACTTGTAACTGTACGTCAAGAAGGTACTGTTATAGGTACTACAAGCAGTCTGCAAGGCAAATACAGCACACACGTAAGCACACAAGATAGTGTCGTACTAATATTCAGCCGCATCGGCTTCCAAACCAGACGCCGCATCTTGGCACGCCCTGTAGGAGAAATTACAC
>JAGPIY010000097.1 GCA_018054715.1 Bacteroidaceae bacterium | reverse complement strand
ATTATTATAATCAAGGTCTTACTGCTGATGGAAATAATCCATTAAATTCAGTAGGTCTTGCTAAATTGAAAATCAAGTCAAATCCGGAAGAGGCTACTGCAGCAATAAAGACGATTCTTAAAAAAGGAAAGAAAAATCTAGATCTTGTTGCACAAATAGGATATGCTTATCTTGATAACAAAGAGCCACTCGGCGCAATGGAGCAATATGATTTTATCTATGGAAAGAGCTTTACGAATGCTGCAGGTTATAACTTGTTAGGCGATATTAAGGATTTTCAGGCTCAAGGTGGTGAAGCTGCTTCAGCTTACGATCAAGCCATTGCGAACGATCCTGCTTGTTATGATGCTTATGTAAAATATGCTCGTGTATATAGTCATGTAAATATGGATGCTGCTATTCAGAAATTACAAGATCTTAAACAGCAGGCTCCTGCTCTATCGTTGGTTGATAAAGAATTATCGGAGTTATATTATAAAAAGAATGATTTCGAGAATGCAGCTAAAGCTTATGCCGATTACATGGAAGCTGGAAGTTATACGGCTGATGACTTAAAACAATATGCAGTTACTCTTTTGATGAAAGGCGATTATACGAAATCATTGGAAATAGCAAACAAGGGCTTAGCTATTGATGCAACTGATCCTGCTTTCTGTCGTATGGCAATGTATAATTTGGTAGAATTGCAACGTAATGACGAAGCTAATACAGCCGCTGATAATTTCTTTAAGAAATCGAAAAATCCGGAATTCTCTTACTTCGATTATATGTATCTTGGTCGTTTACGTGATGCTTTGAAAAGCTATCCGGAAGCTGCCGCTGCTTATATGAAATCGTATGAAATGGATAGTACAAGAACTCAACTTCTTCGATTAGCTTCTGAAGCCTATGAGAAGTCAGGTGATGCTCAAAAGAGTTTAACTGTTCTTGAAAAGTTTATAGCAACCAATGGTGGTCGGACAGCAGATAACTTAATGGATTTGGGTAAAAAATATTATTCATTAGGCACTGCAAAAGAAACTACTGATGCAACTCAGAAAAAGACTGATCTTGAAACAGCAGATAAAATTTTTGGAGAAGTTGGCGCATTAGAGCCTGATAACTATAGAAGTTTCTATTGGAGAGGAAATGCTGCTTCTACTTTAGACCCTGAAGCTTTGACCGATTTTGCGAAGAATTATTATTCTAAGGCACTTGAAATTGTTCAGCCTAAAGCTAAAGAAGATGCTCGCTATGCTTCAATTGTTGCTACCTGCATACGCTATCTAACTGTTTATTACTATAAATCGTATGAGCGTAATAAAGGCGAGGACGCTAAAAAGCAGTGTGTAAAATATGCAGAACAATGGCTTGAGATTGAGCCTAGCAGTCAAGTTGCTTTACAATTGATCGCTCTATAACTTTACATTTGATCGCTCTAAATAGAGCTTAATTATAAGAAGTTCTCCATTAGTTTTAAAGCTAATGGAGAACTTTTTCTTTGCTCTTCCTTTTTCTTCTCACGATTTCTTCTAGTAAAATTACTAGATTGATTTTGTGATTCGGCCTATTATTGTTTTTATAAGTAAAATAGGAATACTCTTTATGTCAATCAAGATCTTCTAGTAGATCCGGACGAAGTTTCTGTGTGCGTTCTAAAGCTTGATTTAAATGCCATTCTGCAATCTTTGCTTCATGCCCCGAGAGTAATATCTCAGGTACTTTCCACCCGTTATATTCGGCAGGGCGTGTATATACCGGAGGAGCTAATAAATTATCTTGAAACGAATCGGATAAAGCCGATTGCTCATCGCTAATAACTCCCGGAAGTAAACGGATAATGGCATCTGCCATCACAGCTGCGGCTAGTTCACCTCCTGTTAAAACATAGTCGCCAATACTTAATTCTCGTGTGATAAGATGCTCACGGATGCGATAATCGATTCCTTTAAAGTGGCCGCATAAAATGATGAGGTTCCCTTTTAGAGAAAGTTCATTTGCAATAGGTTGCGAAAACTTCTCACCGTCGGGTGTAGTAAAAATAACTTCATCGTATTCACGTTGCGATTTCAAGAAGTTGATGCATTTCTCAATGGGCTCAATCTTCATCACCATGCCTGCAATACCTCCAAATGGGTAATCGTCAACGCGGTGATGCTTGTCGGTCGTAAAATCACGTAAATAATGAAGGTGTATTTCAGCCAACCCTTTGTCTTGTGCACGTTTTAAGATACTGCAATTAAGGAATCCCTCAATCATTTCAGGTAGTACGGTGATAATGTCAATTCTCATGAACCATGTATTTTTCTGCAAAAGTATAAAAATACTTGCAAGAAAGCGCTTTTATGACAAAGAATTTAGTTATTTTTGTGCCTATGAACCCCTCCAAACCAATTCATAGAATGACCACTAAAGATGAAATAGAAAAGTTGCGAGCTGAATTGCATACTTATAATTATGAGTATTATGTACTTAGTTCGCCTTCAATTAGCGATTTTGAGTTCGATATGCGCATGAAGCAATTGCAAGAACTTGAGGTTCAACACCCAGAGTATGCAGACTCAACCTCGCCCACTATGCGTGTCGGTAGTGATCTTTCGAAGAACTTTCAACAAGTGTTGCACAATTATCCCATGCTCTCATTGGGAAATACGTACAGTAAGGAAGAAGTGTCTGATTTTTATGAGCGGGTTCACAAGGCATTGGAAGGTGAACCTTTTGAACTTTGTGCAGAACTCAAATTCGATGGTACTTCTATCTCTTTGACTTATGAAGAGGGAAAGCTTGTGCGAGCAGTGACTCGTGGCGATGGAGTGAAGGGCGATGATGTAACCGATAATGTAAAGACTATCCGTACGATACCTCTTGTGTTGCAAGGAAATGATTATCCTCCTTCTTTTGAGATACGAGGTGAGATCCTTCTACCTTGGAGTGTTTTCGAGCGACTTAACGAAGAGCGTGAAGCTCGTGAAGAGCCTCTCTTTGCGAATCCTCGTAATGCTGCTTCCGGAACGTTGAAACTTCAAAACTCGTCGGAAGTAGCTCGTCGTACTCTTGATGCTTATCTTTACTATGTGTTAGGTGATGGCATTCCCGGGGATAGCCATTATGAAAATTTACAGGCTGCCCAGCGTTGGGGATTCAAGGTTTCCGATAAGATGCGCCTTTGTACTACCTTGCAGGATGTTTTTGACTATATAGATTATTGGGATGAAGCGCGAAAGCAATTGCCGGTGGCTACGGATGGCATTGTGTTGAAAGTAAATTCTCTTCGCCAGCAAGAGTATTTGGGTTATACCGCAAAATCTCCTCGATGGGCTATTGCTTATAAGTTTCAAGCTGAGCGTGCACTTACGCGCCTCCTTTCCGTATCTTATCAAGTAGGCCGCACAGGCGCCATTACTCCGGTGGCGAATCTTGAACCTGTGCTTCTGGCCGGTACGCAAGTAAAACGTGCATCACTGCATAATGCGGATATTATTGCAGGACTAGATCTTTATATTGGTGACCAGGTGTATGTGGAAAAGGGAGGTGAGATTATCCCTAAAATAACAGGCGTGGATGTTGAAGCACGCACTATTTTGATAGGTGAGAAAGTGCAATTTATTAAACGTTGTCCGGAGTGTAAAGCACTGCTAGTTCGTTATGAAGGAGAAGCAGCCCATTATTGTCCGAACGACATGGCTTGTCCTCCTCAGATAAAAGGGAAAATGGTTCATTTTATTTCACGTAAAGCGATGAATATTGATGGTTTAGGACCAGAGACCATAGACCTGTTTTATAAAGAGAATCTGATCCGCACAGCGGCCGATTTGTATCAGCTTACGCCCGATCAAATAGCTCCGCTAGAGCGAATGGGCGAAAAGTCGGCTGAGAAAATAATGCTGGGGCTTCAGAAGAGCAAAGAAGTACCTTACGAGCGTGTTATCTTTGCATTGGGCATTCGTTTTGTAGGCGAAACGGTGGCAAAGAAAATTGCGAAGGCTTTTCCTTCTATTGAATTGCTACAGACAGCTACGCTTTCTCAGTTAATTGACGTGGAAGAAATTGGAGGTAGAATAGCCGAGAGCATCTTGCGCTTCTTTGCCGATTCTCGCGAACAAGAGTTTGTGGCTCGCCTTAAAGATGCCGGACTTCAAATGCACAGCACAGATGCTTTAGAGCCAAAAGGAGATTCTCTAGTCGGACTTAGCATTGTGATTAGCGGCGTGTTCCAAAAGCATTCGCGAGAGGAATATAAGCAACTTATTGAACAGCATGGAGGCCGTAATGTGAGTAGCATTTCTGCGAAGACTTCTTTTATATTAGCAGGTGAGAATATGGGACCTTCTAAGATAGAGAAAGCTGAAAAACTAAAGATTCGAATTGTAGATGAGGATGAATTTTTGGCAATGCTGGAAGTCTGATTTTTGTATCTATTCTAACAATAAGCGAAGAGAGATCTAACAATAAACGAAGAGAGGTTGCATCATTTTCGATACAACCTCTCTTCGTTTGAATATCTTCTATTTAGATCAGTCTCTTTAATAGAGAAGTGATGCTAACCTTATCTTCAATAATCTTAGCCAAGTCAGCGATTGCTACACGTTCTTGCTGCATGGTATCACGGTTACGTAGCGTAACGGTGTTGTCTTCTAGCGATTGATGATCGAGTGTGATGCAATAAGGAGTGCCGATTGCATCTTGACGACGATAGCGTTTACCGATACTATCTTTTTCATCGTATTGGCAATTGAAATGGAAACGAAGATCGCTCATAATTTCGCGTGCCTTTTCGGGTAGACCGTCTTTCTTTATCAACGGTAAGATTGCTAGTTTCACAGGAGCAAGACCAGCCGGTAATTTCAGTACTACACGAGTATCTCCACCTTCTAGTTTCTCTTCTTGATAAGAAGCGCTTATAATGCTAAGGAACATGCGGTCTACGCCGATAGAAGTCTCAATAACAAACGGAGTGTAACTTTCGTTGAGTTCCGGATCGAAGTATTTAATACTTTTTCCAGAGAACTTCTCATGTTGCGACAAATCGAAATTAGTACGTGAATGGATACCTTCTACCTCTTTGAAGCCAAAAGGCATCAAGAATTCAATGTCAGTTGCTGCGTTCGCATAGTGAGCTAATTTATCGTGGTCGTGGAAGCGATAATGATCGTCGCCGAAGCCAAGAGCCTTATGCCATTTCAAGCGGGTCTCTTTCCACTGTTTAAACCAATTGAGCTCTTCACCCGGGCGAACAAAGAACTGCATTTCCATTTGCTCGAACTCGCGCATACGGAAAATAAATTGGCGGGCTACAATCTCATTACGGAAAGCTTTACCGATTTGTGCAATACCAAATGGTATCTTCATACGGCCCGTCTTTTGTACATTTAGATAATTTACAAAAATACCTTGTGCAGTTTCCGGACGTAGATATATTTTGTTAGCCCCTTCTGCTGTGGAGCCCATCTCAGTGCTAAACATGAGATTGAATTGACGAACTTCAGTCCAGTTGCGTGTGCCGCTAACAGGGCAAGCGATTTCTTCGTCTAGAATAATTTGACGAAGCTCTTCGAGGTTGCTATCGTTCAACGCTTTAGCAAATCGTTCGTGCAAAGCATCGCGTTTGGCTTGGTGCTCAAGCACGCGAGGGTTCGTAGCACGGAATTGAGTCTCATCGAAGCTTTCGCCAAATTTTTTGGCAGCTTTGGCTACTTCCTTGTCGATTTTATCATCGTATTTAGCAAGTTGATCTTCAATAAGTACATCTGCACGATAGCGTTTTTTGCTGTCTTTGTTGTCAATCAAAGGATCGTTGAAGGCATCTACGTGTCCACTGGCTTTCCAAATCGTTGGGTGCATAAAGATGGCAGAGTCAAGTCCTACTATATTCTCGTGTAGCTTTACCATACTTTCCCACCAATATCGTTTGATATTGTTTTTAAGTTCTATGCCCATTTGGCCGTAGTCGTATACTGCGCCCAAACCGTCATAAATTTCGCTTGAAGGGAATACAAAACCATACTCCTTGCAGTGTGATACGAGTTTTTTAAAAACGTCTTCTTGTTGTGCCATTATCTTAAAATTTTTATTCTGACCTTATTAAATTAAGGCGCAAAGTTACGCTTTTTTTTCAGAACTGACAATAGATTCTCGAATATTTTTCGTACATTTGCCGCACAAAAAGAAAACCACGATGGACGAAGAAAAAGAGAAGATAGAGCATTCTGATTATACTCCTTCGGCGAATAAGGCGGAGGAGGTAAAGCATCATTTAAGCGGTATGTATCAGAATTGGTTTCTTGATTATGCCTCGTATGTGATTTTGGAACGTGCCGTACCTCATCTAAATGACGGGTTAAAACCAGTACAACGACGCATTCTTCATTCAATGAAACAACTGGATGATGGGCGATACAATAAGGTTGCTAATATTGTGGGGCATACCATGCAGTATCATCCGCATGGAGATGCTTCTATTGGAGATGCTTTGGTGCAACTCGGTCAGAAAGATATACTTATTGACTGCCAGGGAAACTGGGGAAATATTCTAACAGGCGACCGTGCTGCTGCTTCTCGTTACATTGAAGCACGACTTTCTAAATTTGCATTAGAGGTCGTCTACAATCCTAAAATAACAGAATGGCAAGCTTCTTACGACGGACGTAACAAAGAACCGGTTACGTTGCCGGTGAAATTCCCTTTGCTACTAGCACAGGGAGTAGAGGGCATTGCCGTGGGACTGTCATCAAAAATTCTGCCGCACAATTTTTGCGAGTTGTGTGAAGCTTCTATTCAATATCTTAAAGGAGAAGACTTCGAGCTTTATCCTGATTTTCCTACCGGAGGTAGCATCGATGTTGCTCGATACAATGATGGAGAACGGGGTGGTAATGTAAAAGTACGGGCTAAAATTAGTAAGATCGACAATAAAACCTTGGCTATTACCGAAGTCCCTTTTGGTAAAACGACTACTACGCTTATTGAAAGTATCCTAAAAGCCGCCGAAAAAGGAAAAATAAAACTTCGCAAGGT
>JAGPIY010000096.1 GCA_018054715.1 Bacteroidaceae bacterium | reverse complement strand
CCTCTTCCATGCGACTTTTAAAGAATTCTTTATCTATTTTTACAGTACGGCAAAAGTCGAGTGTATCTAGATCCTTGAGCTCATTCATTGTCACCAGTACATCGAATACAGGTTGATTATATACCAGTAATTTACCGTTCCGATCATAAATAGCTCCGCGTGAAGGGTACTCTATTTTCTTTAATAAGGCATTGCTGTCTGCATTTTTTTTGTAGTCATCTGTTGAAATTTGCAATAGAAAGAGGCGTATTAAGTACACGAGTACCACTGCAATGAGGATACCCGATATTACAATTTTTCTATTTTCATACTGCCTATCTTTTGCCATGTCAGTCTGTTATACTATTTTCTTTGGCTTGTTAAGCATGTCGATTGCCATGATGAGTACAAAAGTTAGAAGACTGCTAGAGCTAACTCTTAGCAGGAGTAAAGTGACATCGAAGAAACTGAATGCTTCAATAAGTAGCAAAATAGAGTGATGTACTAGTATCGCAGTAAGCAGGTATTTAGTAAAGAAGGAAACCCCCATTGAATGAATTCCGGCTTCAGCTAATTCCACATCACCTTTTGGTGCATAAAGCGATCGGATTTTAGGAAGTAGAAGCCCTAATACAGTACAAGCAGCTGCGTGCATCCCTGGAGTATTTGAAAAAAGATCAATGATCAGTCCGGAAGAAAATCCCCAAAGGAGTAGGCCGTTTCGTGAAATTTCAGGAGGAAGTTTAAGCAAAACATAGATATATATAATAGGAGTCGCATATCCAAAGATGTGGATTTGATTTAATACAAGTACTTGGATAGATATAAGTATTAGTAATAAACCTATTTTTTTTAAGTATTCAATGATCATCGTTGTTTTTTACTTCTTCTTCTTCTAATTGTGTTCGCTCAGGTGTAAACTCTTGTGCAATAACTCTTACATCAGTTAAATTTCCAAAATCAGAACTTAGTGCTACACAAACAGTGTATGATAATCCGTCTTTCGACTCTGTAACTTTAAATATTCGTCCAATTCTGGCTCCTGCAGGAAAGATTTCAGAGTAGCCGCTTGTTACAATAAAGTTCCCTTTTTTGCATCTGGCATGGCGAGGAATTCCCTCCAAGAAGGCGTATCTGGAATCACCTGGGATCCATCTTAGTGTACCAAAGTAGCCTGTATTTGCAACTTTGCAACTGATGCGACTCTTTATATTAAGAAGCGAGATTACTAACGAATAATGGGAAGAGGTAAGATGAACGATACCCACCACACCGCCTGATCCGATAACTCCCATGCCTTCTTTTATTCCATCTTTAGCTCCTTTGTTTAAAGTGATGTAATTGTTTATTTCGGAAATTTGATTATTGACAACTTCTGCCGGAATAAATTTTACGCCCACAAACGGAGCTATGAGAGAAGAATCGATCTTTGCAGCACTTACTTTTTGTTGTTGAAGCAATTTCTGCAGAGCAGCGATCTGTATCTCAAGTTGTGTATTGTGACTTAGCAATAATTGATTGCTTTCTTTTAGATGGAAATAAGCAGTTACATTAGCTTCCATCTCATAGATTTTCCCAGTTACTCTGTTAGCTGATGTAAAAAAAGTTCCTTGCTGGTAATTGTTAAATTGTATCAGCAAAGTAAAACTGGTTACCTCTAAGAGAACAAAGAGGAACCAGTAATTATAGCTTCGGAGGAAGTCGAGTAGCTTACGCATCCCTTTTCTCTTCTATTTTAGCGCATAAGGAATGAAAACTTACCCACATTCTTTAAAGCAATGCCCGTGCCACGTGCTACTGAAAGCAGAGGCTCTTCAGCTATATGGAAAGGAATGTGAATTTTGTCAGCTAAGCGTTTGTCGAGCCCACGCAATAAAGCACCACCACCAGCTAGCCAAATACCATTCTTTACTATATCGGCATAAAGTTCAGGAGGGGTATCTTCAAGTGCACTTAGTACTGCAGCTTCAATTTTAGCGATTGTTTTATCCAAACAATGTGCTACTTCTTGATAGTTCACAGAAACTTCGGTTGGTAATGCAGTCATTTTATTAGGGCCATGTACTACATAATCTTCAGGAGCTTGAGCCAATTGAGCGATAGCTGCACCTACGTTGATCTTAATACGTTCAGCCATACGCTCAGAGATTCGGATGTTATGTTGACGTCCCATATATTCTTGAATATCCGAGTTAAAATCGTCACCTGCCACACGAATAGAACGGTTTGAAACAATTCCACCAAGTGATATTACAGCTATTTCGGTAGAGCCACCACCTATATCCACAATCATGTTTCCCTCTGGTGCTTCTACATCAATACCGATGCCAATAGCAGCAGCCATTGGTTCGAATAGCAAATACACATCACGACCTCCTGCATGCTCTGCAGAGTCGCGTACAGCACGTAGTTCAACTTCAGTACTTCCTGAAGGCACGCCGATCACCATTCGGAGAGAGGGCGTAAAAAGGAAATGACGGCGAGAGTTCGCTTTTTTTATAAGACCCCGCATCATTTGTTCGCAGGCATAGAAGTCTGCGATTACGCCACTACGTAGAGGGCGCACTGTTTTGATGTTAGGTTGTTCCTTACCATGCATCTGTGCTGCAGTCTCACCAACTGCAATCATACGGTCGGTACGACGATCTAGTGCAACTACAGAAGGCTCGTCCACTACAATGTCGCCATTGCTGAGAATGATGGTGTTGGCTGTGCCAAGGTCCATCGCTATTTCTTGGGTAAAAGAAAAGAATCCCATTTTTTTAAAATACAAGTTAGGAATTTCTATTAATGTTTAAAGTGGCGGATGCCTGTTGTTACCATTGAAAGGTTATGCTCATCGCAATAATCGAACGACAGTTGATCTCTAATAGATCCTCCCGGATGAATAACAGCAGTTACGCCGGCTTTATCTGCAATTTCTACACAATCAGGAAAAGGGAAGAATGCATCACTTGCCATTACCGCACCTTTCAAATCGAAGTTGAATGCATCTGCTTTTTCAATGGCCTGTTTTAGAGCGTCAACACGTGAGGTTTGCCCTACGCCGCTAGCGCAAAGTTGTTTATTTTTCGCAAGTACAATTGAGTTTGATTTGCTGTTCTTAACAATCTTGTTTGCGAAAAGTAGATCTTCAATCTCATTTTGGTTGGGCTCTTTTTTCGTAACGACCTTTAGATCCTCTGGTGTTTCAATATTGAGGTCACGATCTTGCATCAATACGCCATTGAGAACGCTACGGAACTGTTTGGGCGAAAATTTACATTCTTTGCGAATCAGAATAATACGATTCTTCTTTTGTGCAAGAATAGCAAGAGCATCACTGTCATAATCGGGAGCAATGATAATTTCAAAAAATATTTTGTTGATTTCTGCAGCAGCTATGGCATCAATCGGAGCATTACAAATAAGAACTCCGCCGTATGCAGAAACAGGGTCTCCTTCAAGTGCAGCATTCCAAGCTTCTAGTACAGTAGGTCGTGAAGCAATTCCGCATGCATTGTTGTGTTTTAAAACGGCAAATGTGAGTTCGTTAAACTCATCGATAAGGTTGATAGCCGCATCAAGGTCTAGAAGGTTGTTATACGAAATTTCTTTGCCTTGTACTTGGTCGAATAGTTGATCAATATCGCCATAGAAAACACCTTTCTGATGAGGGTTTTCACCATAACGAAGCGACTTTTGTTCGTTAGCTGTGATGCGAAGCGCACTTCCTTCATTATTATCGAAATAATTGAAGATTGCAGAGTCGTAATGTGAAGAAACGGCAAAAGCTTCTTTAGCGAACCACCGGCGTTCTTCGATAGAGCTTTCAGCTCCATTCTCGTTGAGAAGGTCGAATAGTGGTTGATATTGTTCTTTTGAAGCAACGATGATTACATCTTTATAATTCTTAGCTCCGGCACGAATTAGTGAGATGCCGCCAATATCTATTTTCTCAATAATCGCTGCGTCTTCAGCCCCGCTGGCTACAGTCTGCTCAAATGGATAAAGATCGACAATAACTAGATCTATTTCAGGAATCTCGTATTGCGCAATTTGCTGTAAATCACCTTCGTTTTCGCGGCGGCATAAAATCCCTCCGAAAACCTTAGGATGAAGCGTTTTTACGCGGCCGCCAAGGATAGAAGGATAAGAAGTGAGGTCTTCCACTGCTTGGCAGGGAAAGCCAAGTTGCTCGATGAATGCTCTTGTGCCTCCGGTGCTCAAAAACTGTACTCCTTCTTGGTGAAGTTTGGTAAGAATTTCATCCAAACCATCTTTGTGAAAGACCGAGATCAATGCGGTCTTAATCTTCTTTGTTTCAGACATATCTATAATGCATTATATTGTTAGCTCTATTTTGAGCTGCAAAGGTACGAATATTTGTGAAACTGTTGCATAAAAAGCTCGAAAACTTTTATATTTTTATAGATGTACGCGTAGCTTTTTAAGGAGGAGTTTGCGCAATTTTGCATATTAAAAAATATTTTTTTATGAGAAAAGCAAGATTAATTCACAGAAAAACTATATCTTTGCCATGATATTCCAAAATTTGTGCTTGAATGAAAGAGATGACAACTCATAAAACTCGTAGAGTGCTCTATCCGCTCGCTCTGCTTTATGGGTGGATTATGACTTTTCGTAACTTCCTTTTCGATAACGGGACGCTTCGAAGTCGTAGTTTTAAGATTCCGGTTATCTCGGTTGGAAATATTACTGTTGGGGGTACAGGCAAGACTCCCCATATCGAATATCTTATAGAGCTTCTTAAAAAGGATTACAAAATAGCGGTACTTAGTCGTGGGTATAAACGAAAAAGCAAAGGGTTTATATTAGCTGACGCTCAAACCAAGATGACTGATATTGGAGATGAACCTTATCAGATGTTGCAAAAGTATCCGGATATTACTGTAGCAGTTGATCGGGATCGATGCCATGGCATTGAGGAGCTTCAGACTCGTGTAAAGGGTCTGCAAATTATACTATTGGATGATGCTTACCAACATCGTTATGTACGGCCAATCGTAAATATTCTATTGGTAGATTATCATCGTCTTATTTGCAATGATTTGATGCTTCCGGCAGGCGATTTGCGTGAGCCTGAAGTTGGTAAGAATCGTGCTCATATTGTGCTAATTACAAAATGCCCTCGCGATATTAATCCAATAGATTATCGCATTATTCTGAAGCAGATGAATTTGTATCCTTATCAGCGAATGTATTTTACTACATTTCGTTACAAAGGATTACGTTTGTTGTTTGCAGAGAAAAACGCCCCATTGCACCCAATGGATTGGCTTAAGAAAAAGAATGTACTTTTGTTGACTGGAATTGCTTCACCTGTGAATATGCTAAATGAATTAAGGCAATATACTAAAGTGAAGCCATTGAGTTTTGGAGATCATCATGAGTTTTCTGCACAAGATATTCAAAAGGTGACTAATGCTTTTCTTAAAATGCCGGAAGCCAGCCGTATTGTGGTAACTACAGAAAAAGATGCAGTTCGTTTAGCCGGGCTTCCTTTTTTGTCTGACCAATTGAAAGAGCATCTTTATGTACTTCCTATTGGAGTTGAATTTATGCAGGATCAAGAAGAAACATTTAATCATAAAATTATAGGTTATGTTAGAAAAAATAAAAGAAACAGCAGCATTTCTTAGCTGTAAGATGCAGAGCTCTCCTAAAACAGCAATTATTTTGGGTACAGGGCTTGGTAATTTAGCTACTGAAATTACAGATAAATACGAAATCCCATATAGTGAGATTCCTCATTTCCCTCTTTCTACGGTAGAAGGACATAGTGGTAAACTGATCTTTGGTAAGCTTGGAGGCAAAGATATTTTGGCAATGCAGGGACGTTTTCATTATTATGAAGGGTATTCAATGAAAGAGGTTACTTTCCCCATTCGTGTGATGAAAGAGCTCGGTATTGAAACTCTTTTTGTAAGTAATGCTGCCGGAGGAATGAACCCAAATTTCAGAATAGGGGATTTGATGATTATCACTGATCATATAAATGGTTTCCCCGAACATCCTCTGCGAGGACAAAACTTATACGGAGATCGCTTCCCTGATATGAGCGAGGCGTACGATAGAAAGCTTATTCAATTGGCAGAAGCAATTGCTCAAGAGAAAAAAATTGAGATCCAGAAAGGTATCTATGTAGGTACACAAGGCCCCACTTTTGAAACTCCTGCTGAGTATCGCATGTTTGCTCGTTGGGGAGGTGATGCGGTTGGTATGAGCACTGTGCCGGAAGTCATTGTTGCAAATCATGCCAAGATAAAAGTCTTTGGAGTAAGTATTATTACCGACTTGGGCGTAGAAGGCCAAGTGGTAGAAGTAAGTCATGAAGAGGTACAAAAAGCAGCAGATGCTGCACAACCTAGAATGACTGAAATCATGCGTGAAATGATAAAACGTAGCTAAAAAAATGGCAAATAGAACAGAAATAGCAGCCCTTGGCGAGTTTGGCCTGATTGACCTTCTCACTCAGGGGCTCGATAAAGTGCATAAATCCACTACGTATGGCGTAGGCGATGATGCCGCGGTGCTTACTCCTTCGAGTGAAATGCAGACTCTTGTTACCACCGATTTATTAATGGAAGGTGTACATTTCGATTTGACCTATGTTCCCTTAAAGCATTTAGGTTATAAGGCAGTAGTAGTCAACCTAAGCGATATTTATGCAATGAATGGCACGCCAAAACAGATAACAGTGTCGTTGGCAATTAGTAAACGCTTTTCGGTTGAAGATATTGAAGCACTTTATGACGGTATTCGTTTGGCTTGTGAGAAGTATGACATTGATATTATAGGTGGAGATACTACTTCTTCGCTTACAGGATTAGCTATAAGTATTACTTGTTTGGGCGAGGCACGCGAAGAAGATGTAGTGTATCGTAATGGTGCTCATGTTACCGATTTAATCTGTGTTTCGGGTGACCTTGGTGCTGCTTATATGGGCTTGCAACTTTTGGAGCGCGAGAAATCCGTATTGCATAATGCTGACAATGTTCAACCTGATTTTGCCGGTAAAGAATATATT
>JAGPIY010000095.1 GCA_018054715.1 Bacteroidaceae bacterium | reverse complement strand
ATTCTGATTTTTTTGTTATAATTTCTTTTGAAAAGACAATACGACCATTTACCTCCGGCACTGCACCTGCAAGATATTTGTTATCCACTTCTGAGATTATTGCCTTTATATTAGCAGTGGATGAGGCCTTTTCTTTTGCATTCGATGAATTTGCGTTGAACGTTTTAGAGGGCACACTTTTAGAGATTGAATCTTTGTTTATATTCACTTCTTTTTGTAGTGATTTACGAATAGATTCACTGGTGTTTGTATTCTGTGCACAAAGTCCCAATGGGAACAGTAAAGACAAAGCTGCTAAATATTTTAGTTTCATTATGATGAAAATTTAAAGTTTACGGCAAAGATATATACTTTTTGTGATTCCGCATGACTTTTAGCAAAATAAAATACTTAAAAAACGTCATAGCTGCTCTTTTTTTTCTATCTTTGTACCCAGTAATGTTTTATTAAGAATTAAAAACGCAGTATGAAAAAGGCCTTGATTACTGGAATCACTGGACAGGATGGTTCCTTTTTAGCAGAATTTTTATTATCAAAAGGATATGAAGTGCATGGAATTCTCCGCCGTTCTTCTTCCTTTAATACCGGTCGTATAGAGCATCTTTATTTGGATGAATGGGTGCGTGATATGCACCAACAACGTACCATTAATCTTCATTATGGAGATATGACAGACTCTTCGTCACTAGTTCGTGTAATTCAAGAAATTAGACCTGATGAAATATATAATTTGGCAGCACAAAGCCATGTAAAAGTTTCGTTTGATGTACCTGAATATACAGCAGAAGCTGATGCTATCGGTACTCTTCGTATGCTTGAAGCAGTACGTATTTTGGGTTTGGAAAAGGAAACTAAAATATATCAAGCTTCTACTTCTGAACTTTTTGGTTTAGTACAAGAAGTACCTCAAAAAGAAACAACTCCTTTTTATCCTCGTTCACCATATGGCGTAGCTAAGCAGTACGGTTTTTGGATTACTAAGAATTATCGTGAAAGCTATGGGATGTTTGCTGTAAATGGTATTCTATTTAATCATGAAAGTGAACGTCGTGGTGAGACTTTTGTAACTCGTAAAATCACATTAGCAGTAGCTCGCATAGCTCAAGGAGAGCAAAACAAACTTTATTTAGGCAATCTTTCTGCGCTTCGTGACTGGGGATATGCTAAAGATTATGTGGAATGCATGTGGCTCATTTTGCAACATGATAAGCCAGAAGATTTTGTAATTGCTACAGGCGAGATGCATACAGTACGTGAATTTGCAGAACTTGCTTTTAAAGAAGCTGGCATCAATTTACGTTGGGAGGGTGAAGGTGCCGATGAAAAAGGCGTGGATGTTGCTACTGGTAAGGTGTTAGTAGAGGTTGATGCTAAATTCTTCCGCCCTTCAGAGGTGGAGCAACTATTAGGTGATCCTACAAAAGCACGTACTTTACTTGGTTGGAATCCTACCCAAACACCATTCCCTGAACTTGTGAAAATCATGGTGCAACACGATATGGAAAAAGTGCGTCGTATGATTGATAATAAGCATTGAACTTCCTAAGCACAACTTGATTTGAAATGGAAAAAGATGCAAAAATATTTATAGCAGGGCATCGCGGACTTGTGGGCTCTGCTATTTTAAAAAATCTCAAAGAACGTGGCTATACAAATTTTGTATGCCGTACTCATAGAGAATTAGATTTGTGCGACCAGTTAGCCGTAACACGTTTCTTTGACGAAGAGAAGCCTGAATATGTATTTCTTGCTGCTGCGTTTGTAGGTGGAATTATTGCCAATCTTACATATCGTGCGGACTTTATCTATAAGAATTTACAGATTCAGAACAATGTAATTTATAATGCTTACCGTACAGGAGTGAAAAAGTTACTTTTTTTAGGAAGTACTTGTATTTACCCTCGTGAAGCTCCGCAACCGATGCCTGAAGATTGTTTATTGACGAGTGAATTAGAATATACTAATGAACCATATGCGTTAGCAAAGATTGCAGGATTAAAGATGTGTGAAAGTTTTTCCTTGCAGTATGGTTGTAATTATATTGCAGTAATGCCAACTAATTTGTATGGCCCGAATGATAATTTTGATCTTGAAAAGAGTCACGTTCTGCCTGCTTTGATTCGTAAAATGCATCTTGGCAAGTGCCTTATGAACAATGATTGGAAAGCTATTCGTGCTGATTTTAATCGTTATCCTGTAGAAGGTGTTAATGGAGAAGCTGCGGAAGAAGAAATTCTAGGCAAGCTTGCAAAATATGGTATTCTCCTTGCTTCAAAAGATAAAAATAAGGCAAGTGTCGAAATTTGGGGTACAGGTGCTCCTCTTCGTGAGTTCTTGTGGAGTGAAGATATGGCAGATGCGTGTGTTTTTGTGATGGAGAATGTTGATTTTTCAGATTTACGGGGCACACAAAAGGAAGTTCGTAATTGCCATATCAACATTGGTACGGGAAAAGAACTTTCTATTAAACAGCTCGTTCACCTTATCGCTGAAAAAATAGGTTTTGAGGGAGATATTGTGTTTAATGTTACTAAACCGGATGGTACGATGCGTAAATTAACTGATCCAAGTAAACTACATAGTCTTGGATGGAAGCATAAAATAGAGCTTCCAGAAGGAATTCAGCAAATGTACGATTGGTATCTACATTGCTAAGCTATTTAAAAGACAAAGAGGGGGTAGTATTTTGCCCCCTCTTTGTCTTTTAAATCCTCCTATAAGGTTAATATTATATTCAACAGAAAACCTTTCAACCTTTCAGCTTTAGTGTTTAAAGATCTGACTAGCAATTAATAAATGGCTGAAAGATCCTTCGGAAACCTTTCAGAACCCTTCAGCCGCATTTCTTAGAGAAGTTGGTTGCTTTTGTGCTCTAATTACAATTCGATTCACATCACTTTATTCAACAGTAACCGATTTTGCAAGGTTGCGAGGTTGATCTACATCAAGTCCACGTTTTACTGCTATGTGATAAGCTAGCACCTGCAAGGGCAGAGTGGTAAGAAGTGGTTCAAGACATTCGTGAGTCTCTGGAATAGCTATGCTAATATCTGCAATTTTAGAGGCAGTAGTGTCTCCTTCGCTTACAATAGCAATAATGCGCCCTTTTCTTGCCTTGACCTCCTGCATATTACTTACCACTTTTTCGTACATAGCATTGTGAGTTGCAATGAACACTACCGGCATTTCGTTATCTATAAGTGCAATAGGACCATGTTTCATTTCGGCCGCAGGGTATCCTTCTGCATGAATATATGAAATTTCTTTAAGCTTTAAGGCTCCTTCTAATGCTACAGGATAATTGTAACCCCGTCCTAAATAAATAAAATTTTGTGCGTATGTAAATTGAGCAGATATATTTTCCAGATTCTTGTTGTTTTTCAGCACTTGTTCCATTTTGTGTGGAACATTATTAAGATCATTAATAATAAGAAGATACTCTTTTTCAGAAATAGTTTTCTTCTCTTTTGCTAAGCAAAGTGCCAACATTGTTAGCATCGCAACTTGTCCGGTAAATGCTTTAGTAGATGCTACACCAATTTCTGGACCAACGTGAATATAGCAACCGGTATCTGTAGCACGCGGAATAGAAGATCCCACTGCATTACAAATGCCAAAAATGAGCGCACCGGCTTTTTTTGCAATGTCAATAGCAGCAAGTGTGTCAGCAGTTTCTCCGCTTTGTGAAATAGCTATTACTACTTCTTTACCCGTTAACACCGGATTTGAATACCGAAATTCGCTTGCATATTCTACCGTGACAGGAATACTACAAAGTGATTCTAAAAGATGCTTGCCAATAAGAGCTGCATGCCAAGAAGTGCCACAAGCAACAATAATAAAACGATTGGCTGATATTAAACGATCTTTATGATCTCGCACTGCGCTTAGTTTTATGTTGGTGGCACTAACTCTGCCGCTCATGCATTCTTTTATGCTATTTGGCTGTTCATAAATTTCCTTCAGCATGAAGTGTGCATATCCTCCTTTTTCTAGCTGATGAATGTCCATATCAATAGTTTGCACGTCATGTTTTATACTGTCATTCATTAAGTTAGAAATCTTAATCTTTTTACCTTTTCGAAGTAAAGCAATTTCTCCATCATTCAAATAGATAACTTGATCAGTATACTCTATAATAGGAGTTGCGTCACTTGCTATATAGTATTCACCATCACCCAATCCAACTACCAAAGGGCTTGATTTTCGAGCGCATATAATGCAATCAGGATCATATTTATCGACAATTGCCATAGCATATGCACCCACAGCCTCTTTAAGAGCTAATTGCACTGCAGCTAGAAGGTTGCGGTGAGTTTTGGGTGCATCAGCTGATGCACCAGTAACCTTTACATAACAATATTCAATCAGTTGTATCAATACTTCTGTATCGGTTTCACTTTTAAAAGTATAGCCTTTTTCTTGCAGTTGACGTTTTAAGTCGGCATAATTTTCGATAATTCCGTTGTGGATAATAGCCAGCGAACCCGATTGTGAGAGATGCGGATGTGCATTGATTTGGTTAGGTTCACCATGAGTAGCCCATCTAGTATGTGCAATTCCAATATGGCCGGAGCAATCTTTGCCCACGGTGTAATTCTCAAGATCAGCAACTTTACCACGTTGTTTATATACGTTTAGTTGATGAGTTTCGCTGCTAATTAAAGCAACACCCGCACTATCGTAACCACGATATTCAAGACGGTTTAATCCCTTCATTAAAATGGGATAAGCATCCTTTGAACCTATATAACCTACTATTCCACACATGATTTTTATTATTTATAGCCGAATTTATTTACAGCCGATACCTGAATATTCAAATCCAAGTTCTTGTAGTTCGTTTTTCACAAAGATATTTCGTCCATCCATAATGAGAGGTCGACGCATTACCTTTTTTAATACAGTCCATGAAGGTAGACGGAATTGTTTCCATTCTGTAATTAGAATCAATGCATCTGCGTCTACTACAGTTTCATACATATCAGCGCCATAAGTAACCTTATTGCCAATTCGTCGTTTGCATTCTTCCATAGCAATAGGGTCGAATACAGTAACTTTAGCACCAGCTTCAATTAATTTGTTTATCATAACTAAAGCAGTAGCTTCACGCATATCGTCTGTTTCCGGTTTAAATGACAATCCCCAGATAGCAACCGACTTATTTTTAAAATCGCCTTTAAAATGATATGACAATTTTTTAAAGAGTATACTTTTTTGGTTTTCATTTACCTCTTCTACAGCTTGCAAAACTCGCATTGGATACCCAAGCTTTTCAGCCGTTTTAATTAGTGCTTTCACATCCTTAGGGAAGCAGCTGCCTCCATAGCCACAACCCGGATATAGGAACTTTTTACCAATGCGTAGGTCAGAGCCAATGCCATTACGTACCATATTTACATTAGCACCTACTAGTTCACAAAGATTGGCTATATCATTCATAAAGCTAATACGGGTAGCTAGCATTGCATTTGCTGCATATTTAATCATTTCTGCAGAAGGTACATCTGTAAAGATAACACGGAAGTTGTTTAACAAGAATGGGTGGTATAATTGACTCATTACTTTCTTCGCACGATCAGAACTAACACCTACAACCACACGATCCGGACTCATAAAGTCTTTTACAGCAGATCCTTCTTTTAGGAATTCAGGATTTGAGGCTACATCAAAGTCATACGTTACGTTACGTTTTTCTAATTCCTCGCGAATCGTTGCCTCTATTAATTTAGCAGTACCGACAGGAACTGTACTTTTTGTAACTACCACTAGATATTTGTTCATGTATTTGCCGATGGTACGTGCTACCTCCAAAACATATTTTAAATCGGCAGAACCGTCCTCATCAGGAGGCGTACCTACAGCAGAGAAAACAACATCAACAGAATTTAGTACAGCAGGCAGGTCTGTAATAAATTGCAAGCGTTGCGCTTTTACGTTGCGCAACACCATTTCTTCCAATCCTGGTTCATAAATTGGAATTTCTCCATTATTTAATTTCTCAATTTTCTTTTGATCTACATCCACGCAAGTTACATGTACTCCCATTTCAGCAAAACAAGTACCCGATACGAGTCCTACGTATCCAGTGCCAACAATTGCAATATTCATAGATATCTAGTTTAAGTTTTTCTCTTTTCTCTTTTTAATTTTTTTAGAAAGCCAGTTATTAATGAAAACAGCAATCATAAAATCAAGAATGATGATGACGTTAATATTTAGGATTATACTTACAGCCATATTGAAACAGAGTAACAAACCAGAAGCAGTTACAATACTAACCATTGCATGCCGATGATTCAACCCTGCATCCAATAATTTGTGGTGTAGATGATTTCGATCGGGCTTAAACATCGGTTGATGCTGCATTTTTCGATGTAACATTACTCGTGCTACATCGAAGGCTGGGATGAAAAGGACACTCCATGGAAGTAGTATATGAGCCACATTATTTGAATAATCAGACGTCAGCATGCTATGCCGGATTGTTAAATAGCTTAGAATGAACCCTAATGCAAGTGATCCTGTGTCGCCCATAAATAGTTTGCGCTCTTGCCTTTTGAATACGTTATAGTTGAAAAACGGAATTAAAACTCCCATACAAGCAAACGATAACATACTATGTGGAATATATCCATGTATGAAGAAAGAAATGCCAAAAGCTCCAGTAGCAATAATACATAACCCAGAAGCTAATCCATCAATTCCATCTATAAGATTT
This sequence comes from Bacteroidaceae bacterium, assembly GCA_018054715.1. GTDB lineage: Bacteria > Bacteroidota > Bacteroidia > Bacteroidales > Bacteroidaceae > UBA1794. Next base: position 292 of record JAGPIY010000095.1, on the reverse strand, counting down.
ACAGCGTTAGTTACTAGTACAATAACAAACATACTGAAGGGAATACCTATATATATTGGTAATTCGTTTACGAATAAAATGCCATATGCATTTCTAAAATACACACTGCTGAAAGCAAGGCATATAGCTGCTATAATTTGTACTTGGAATTTTATTTTAAAACGTGCACCTACTAAGTCGTCCTTTACACCCACTAGCAGGAGCAATAGCATACCGCAAATGAGCATGCATAATTCCTGCAAAAAATTCCGAAGTACAGAAATCCTTGAAAAATCAATACCTGTATTTAGGT
>JAGPIY010000094.1 GCA_018054715.1 Bacteroidaceae bacterium | reverse complement strand
GGTGTGCACACCGTAATGAGGAACTTAATTTTGAGGGTAAACGTATTATTCGTCCGGCGTATAAGAATGTGTTAGAGGCTGCCGAATATATTCCTTTGAAAGACAGATAACGACAGAGAGTTTTTTTTCATATTTGATACTTTGTTTTTAAGAGGTTGCGTCAAAGATTATATCTTTGGCACATCCTCTTTTTTTGTTGTCGGATGCATAATATTTCTATCAAAGGAGTTACTGCCAGTTGTTGAATTTGTTTTTGCTAATTGCTGAAAATGAATTCAACAGCTGGCAAATTCATTTTTGCCAACTGGCATTCGTCTATTTTTAGCAAACAAAAATAAATAAGAGAGGGTTGTATCAGAAACGATACAACCCTCTCTTTATGGATGGATACTGATGTCAGTATCTTGGTTTTAATATGCGAAGATAGGATAGTTCTTCATTGTTTCGTTCACGCGTTTGCGAACGGCAGTGATGGTTGCCTCATCTTCAGGGCTATTTAGTACGGTTTCGATAAGCTCAGCGATGAGTATCATAAGGTCTTCTTTAGCACCACGCGTAGTGATGGCAGGAGTACCGAGACGAATACCTGAAGTTTGGAATGCAGAACGGCTGTCGAAAGGAACCATATTCTTGTTGGCTGTAATATCAGCAGCTACAAGAGCTTTTTCAGCTACTTTACCTGTTAAATCAGGATATTTTGAGCGAAGATCTACTAGCATAGAGTGGTTGTCGGTTCCGTTTGAAACGATAGTGAAGCCACGTTCCATAAGTGCTTCAGCAAGTGCTTTTGCATTCTTTTGAACTTGAGTTTGATATTCTTTATAAGATGGGTCAAGCATTTCACCGAAAGCTACAGCCTTAGCAGCGATTACGTGTTCCAGTGGTCCTCCTTGTATTCCGGGGAACACTGCAGAGTCAAGACAAGCAGACATCATCTTGATTTCACCTTTTGGAGTAGTCTTTCCCATAGGGTTGGGGAAGTCTTTACCTAATAGAATAAGTCCTCCACGTGGGCCACGCATAGTTTTGTGAGTGGTAGAAGTTACAATATGAGCATATTGAAGAGGGTTCTCAAGAAGACCTGCTGCGATAAGTCCGGCAGGATGAGCCATATCAATCATTAACAAAGCACCGACCTTATCAGCGATTTCGCGCATGCGTTTATAATCCCAGTCACGGCTGTAAGCAGAGCCACCACCAATGATAAGTTTCGGCTTCTCACGTAGAGCTACTTCTTCCATTTGGTCATAGTCTACACGGCCAGTCTCTTGATTCAAGTTGTATTCGCAAGGAGTATAGATCAAGCCTGAAGTATTCACTAGTGAACCGTGGCTGAGGTGACCGCCATGAGCGAGGTTGAGGCCCATGAACTTATCGCCGGGATTGAGTACTGCAAGAAATACTGCGGCATTAGCCTGCGCACCGGAGTGAGGCTGTACGTTTGCCCATTCTGCGCCATATACCTGCTTAATACGATCAATAGCTATTTGCTCACTCTCGTCTACAACCTCACAACCGCCGTAATAACGTTTGCCTGGATATCCCTCAGCGTATTTATTGGTGAGGCAGGATCCCATGGCCTGCATTACTTGTTCGCTTACGAAGTTTTCCGAGGCGATAAGCTCAATACCTTTAAGTTGGCGCTGGTGCTCGCGCTCGATGATGTCGAAAATAACTTGGTCTCTTTTCATCTTTTTTATAAGTGTTAGGTTTCGTTCCCTGTTAAATGTGTGACAAAGGTACGAAGATTTTTTGTTTCATTAGCAAAGAAATACTCGAATTTGTGTAGATTCTTTGTTTTTGCGAAGTAGAGGTATCAAATTAAGATTTCTTCTTTTCTACAGAAAAACCGAACTTTCCTATTTTCTCGCCTAATGAATAGTAGGCTCCATGCAGATAGGCTAGAGGGTGACTGGCATCTAGTTCGAATTTAGCAGTTGTCGGATCTAGATACTGTTCGTCAATTTGAATGTTTACTACTTCTGCTATAAACATATCGTGTGAACCCAATGGAATAATTTCTTTTACTCGGCATTCTATGCTTAAGGGGGACTCCTTTACCACAGGACAAGCTACTACACTTCCGGGGGCAGGGGTAAGTCCGGTTTCTTTCCATTTATTGAAATCACGTCCTGAGCGTACTCCGCACCAATCGGTGGCTTTTGCCATCGATTCTGTAGTGAGGTTGATCACAAATTCACGAGTGCGTTTTATCAGTTCATAGGAATGGCGTTCGGGACGCACGGAAATGTAGCACATAGCCGGGTTTGTACAGATGGTACCTGTCCAAGCAATGGTGAGGAGGTTGTATTCCTCGGGTGTCGCTCCGCAACTTATTAGTACGGCAGGTACTGGGTAGACGAGTGTCCCGGGTTTCCAATCTTGTTTCATCGTGAGAAGTTATTTTAGTTTTACTTGTGAAAGAGTCATGGTTTTCTCGCAATATACGCAGCGGATGAGTCCTGTTTTCTTATCGATTACGTGAAAATGGCTTTGCATAGGTTCATTGTTGCTGATGCATTTCGGGTTGGCGCAACGTACGATGTTCTTCAATTCATCGGGTAGTGTAATGGTGCGTTTTTCACAAACTTCGTAGTCGTGTATTACGTTGAGCACAATGCCTTGAGCCACTACCGCAATACGGTTGATCTCTTCTGGATTGAAGAATTTACCTGTAATTTTGATGATGCCTTTGGACCCCATACGCTTGCTGGCAAAGTTGTTGCCGATGGTTATTTCATCTTCGAGGTTAGCAAGTTCGAGTAGGTTAACTACATCGAAAAGTTTCTCAGTAGGAATATGATCGATCACGGTGCCGTCTTTTACAGCAGCTACTTGTAATTCTTTTTTCATGAGTTGTTCTCTTTGGGGGTTATTTAAGATCCATTAGAGTAATGCCAAGCGCATTACAGATGATGGCTTGACGTGCAAAGAGTCCGTTGCGTGCTTGCTGAAAGTAGTAAGCCTTTTCATTGTCGTCCACGTCTACGTCAATTTCGCCGACACGAGGTAGAGGATGTAATATACGAAGGTTCGGTTTTGCTTTTTCTAGCATTTTGTTGCGTAGAATGTATACGTGCTTTACGCGTTCATATTCCATGAGATCGGTAAATCGTTCACGCTGTACGCGCGTCATATAAATAATGTCGGCTGAGGCAATAGTGTCCTCATCGAATTCAGCGTGTTCTACGTATTGAATGCGATGTTTCAAGCAATACTCTTTATATTCATCGGGCATAGCCAACTCTTTGGGAGCTATGAAGTGAAAAGTCGGGTTGAAATGCCGCATGGCTTGTAAGAGCGAGTGTACGGTACGGCCATATTTTAAGTCGCCCACCAAGTGGATATTGAGGTTCTCGAGTGTACCTTGTGTTTTTTGAATACTGTAAAGATCTAACATCGTTTGCGAAGGATGCTGATTGGCGCCATCGCCTGCATTAATAATTGGTACGGGAGAGATTTCGCTGGCATAGCGTGCTGCTCCTTCAAGATGATGACGCATTACGATGAGGTCGGCGTAGTTACTTACCATCATAATTGTGTCTTTTAACGATTCGCCTTTGCTGGTAGAACTTGAGGCGGCATCGCAGAATCCGATGACACGTCCTCCAAGGCGGTTGACTGCCGTCTCGAAACTTAGTCTAGTTCGCGTAGAAGGCTCAAAAAAAAGGGTTGCTACTACCTTGTCAGTAAGAAGGTTACGGTTGGGTTGCTTTTCGAAATGCTGGGCCATTTCCAAGAGGTAAAGAAGGTCTTCTTTGGAGTGTTCGGCAATGGTTACGAAGCTTTCATTTTCCATAAATGTATATTTTCTAGGGGTGCGGTTGCACTGCTTATAGGGAAGACGAGCACGCGTAGGGAGGCTTATGTTCACCGAAAAACAGTTGAAATCGGGCACTTCTCGTTTCTGCCGTCAAAGATAAATAAAAAAAACGAGGCGTGAAAACTTTCTGAATTAAAATTTTTATTCTATTTTTGCACTCGTATTTGGCTCCGAATACTTAATAGCGGACTAAAACGCAATATTTTTTACGGCGAAAGCCACTCAAAAACAACGACAATGGATACGATAGATACAACGGATGAGATGCCTAAACAGGAAACTCCACGTTTAATTAAGAAGGTGGTGATTTTTCTTTGGTCGATGTTATTTGTAGGCGTTATTGCGATAGTGCTACTATTTTATGCTATCAGTGAAGGGAAAATCGGTTATATGCCCCCTGTAGAAGAGCTTGAAAACCCAAACTATAGCTTTGCCAGTCAGGTGATTAGTAGTGATGGACAGGTCTTTGGAACGTACTCTCTGAGTAAAGAAAATCGTATCTATGTAGGGTATAATGAATTACCTAAATCGTTAATCGATGCATTGGTAGCTACTGAAGATGAACGTTTCTATGAGCATTCAGGTATTGACCTCCGTGCAGTGGGGCGTGCAGTAATAAAAAGAGGAATTTTGCATCAAAAGAATGCCGGTGGAGGTTCTACTATTACGCAGCAGCTTAGCAAGCAACTTTATTCGCCTTCTGCAGAGAATGTAACCGAACGATTTTTGCAAAAGCCTATAGAGTGGGTTATTGCGGCTAAATTGGAACGCTTTTATACAAAGGAAGAAATCTTAACTCTCTACCTTAATAAATATGACTGGGGATATACAGCAGTTGGTATCCGTAATGCTGCGATGACTTATTTTGGGAAGGAACCTATTGATCTTAGTGTAGAGGAATCGGCTACTTTAATAGGAATGTGCCAGAACTCGTCACTTTATAATCCGGTACGTCGTACAGAACTAACTCAGCAGCGCCGTAATGTAGTACTTTCACAAATGGAGAAAGCGGGCTATTTAACTCAACAAGCTTGCGATTCTTTGCAAAGTGTTCCTTTGTCGCTTAATTTTCACCCTGTCACACACAATGATGGCATCGGTACTTATTTTAGGGAATACCTTCGTATGATGCTTACTGCTACAGAACCGCAACGGTCAAATTACGCATCTTGGCAGAATCAACAATACTACGAAGATTCACTCGCTTGGGAAACTAATCCTTTATATGGATGGTGTCAAAAGAATAAAAAGAAAGATGGTAATCCATATAATCTTTATGTGGATGGCTTAAAAATTTATACCACGATCGATTCGCGCATGCAACGTTATGCGGAAGATGCAATGGAAGAGCATGTAGGAGACTTCTTACAACCGGCTTTTTTCCGTGACCAAAAGGGGAAATCGAATGCGCCCTATACTAATTTGACATTGGATCAGGTGCATAAGGCACTCAATCGTGCTATGAAGCAGAGTGAACGCTATAATATAATGAAAGATGCCGGAGCTGACGAAACACAAATTAGGGATGCCTTCAATCAAAAGGAACCTATGAGTGTATTTACTTGGAAAGGAGTAAAAGATACGTTGATGACACCAATGGATTCGATCCGCTATTATAAGTATTTCCTTCGTGCTGGTCTTGTTAGTATGGATCCCTTTACGGGAGCTGTGAAAGCTTATGTAGGTGGCCCCAATTATCGCTTCTTCCAGTACGATATGGCATTGCGTGGTCGTCGACAAGTAGGTTCTACAATTAAGCCATTCTTGTATTCATTGGCTATGGAACATGGAATGAGTCCTTGCGATCAAACAATTAATCAGCCGGTTCGAATTGGTGATTGGTCACCTCGTAATTCTTCTTCTTCCCGAATTGGTGAATTGGTTTCTTTGCGTTGGGGATTGTCGCAATCGAATAACTGGATTTCAGCTTATGTGATGAGTCGCCTTTCGCCTTATGAATTTGTGAGCTTGATCCATAGCTTCGGAGTCTTGAATCGCGATATTTATCCTTCGCCTGTACTTTGCTTAGGCCCTTGTGAAATATCAGTGGGTGAAATGGCTTCAGCTTATACTGCCTTTGTGAACAAAGGTTTGCGTTGTGCACCGATGTTAGTTACACGTATTGAGGATGCTGATGGCAATGTAATTGCTAATTTTACTCCACAGATGAGTGAAGTGATTAGTGCCAGTTCGGCTCAAAATATGCTTTCTATGCTTACTGCGGTAATTGATGAGGGTACAGGACGTCGTGCACGTCGATATACTTCGGCCTCTATGGGTGGAAAAACGGGTACTACTCAGAACAACTCCGATGGTTGGTTTGTAGGCTTTACGCCTTCGCTTGTTACGGCTTGTTGGGTAGGTGGCGATGATCGCGATATTCACTTCCGTTCTATGACGATGGGACAAGGTGCTTCAATGGCTTTACCTGTTTGGGGCATTTATATGAAGAAAGTATTTGGCGACAAGCATCTTCCTTATCGTGAAGCTGAAAAGTTCCCTACGGGCACTGCTGCCGTTTGTGAGAGTGATTCGTTAATGCAAGAGTATCCGGCTATGGAGGAATATCCCGCAACCGGTGGAGGTGCAGACGAGATTATTATCGAGAACTAATCTTTACTTATTCATTGATGCTTCCGCAATTAGGGCATTTCCCCTTTTTGCGGAGCAAATTACCGCAGCGTCCGCAGCGATAATGATAGGTATGTCGACCTAAAGCGCGACGTATGATACGGTATGCAAAATAAATAAGAAGTAGATAGCCAATATAAATTTGAGCGGCTAAAATAAAAGTAAGATAGCTGATGATGCAACTTGCTACAAGCCCGATTAAATAAGCTAGTGCCGGAGCCGGACGCAATATTTTAAATGTTTCGTCAATAGCAGCTAAAAAAACGACAAAAGTACTCCACACGCCCATCAAAAAGAGCCCTAGTACTGCAGGAAGGCCAAATGGACTGAGTGTTGGATTGAAATAAAAATGTTCCCACGTTTCAGGACAGAAAAGCTGAATGCTTTCGTACATGGTTGCCGAGAAGGCGGTAAGAAAACAAAGTAGTATAGGGTAGGCACTATCAATATCGTGATAAAATACAAGTTGAAGGCGTTTCTTTAGATAACCACGGGTAACAAAGAGAATGATGAAAACAGAAAAGAATAGTCCAAAAAGCCAACTGTGTGCCCGTGAAAAGAGATAAATAAGGTGCGATA
>JAGPIY010000093.1 GCA_018054715.1 Bacteroidaceae bacterium | reverse complement strand
GGCAATGGAATAGGACCGCTAACAATAGCACCTGTTGCCTTCACTGTTCTAACGATCTTTTCAGCAGACTTGTCTACCAAGTTGTGATCGTAAGATTTCAGTTTAATTCTAATTTTTTGACTCATTAAATTTTAAATTAAAAAATGATTAAATATAAAGTGGGGCCGGATTAAGAGTCATTCGCTAACCCGTAGCCCCTGCTTTTTTTTATTATACTAAGTCTACGCGACCTTTCACTTCTTCAAGTACAGCCTTAGCAATAGAGCTGGAAACTTGAGCATGATGATCATAAGTCATAGACGATGTAGCACGACCCGAAGTAATAGTACGCAAAGCTGTTACGTAACCAAACATTTCTGCCAAAGGTACTTTAGCTTTTACAATACGAGCTCCAGAACGGCTTGATTCCATACCTTCTACTTGACCACGACGCTTATTCAAGTCACCAATAACATCACCCATGTTTTCTTCAGGAGTTACAACCTCCAGTTTCATAATAGGTTCAGTCAATACAGGACCTGCTTTAGCACATGCATTTTTGTAAGCCTGGATAGCACAGATCTCGAATGACAACTGGTCAGAGTCAACCGGATGGAATGAACCATCCTTCAAAACTACTTTCAGTGAATCAAGCGGATACCCTGCCAACACACCATTCTTCATTGCGGTCTGGAAACCTTTCTGAACTGATGGGATAAATTCCTTAGGAACATTACCGCCCTTCACTTCATCAATAAACTGCAAACCACCTTGTGTAAAGTCTTCGTCAACCGGACCGATTGCCACAATGATATCGGCAAACTTACCACGACCACCAGACTGCTTCTTATAAACTTCACGCAATTCAACAGTCTTAGTGATAGCTTCCTTATAGTTAACCTGAGGTTTACCCTGGTTACATTCTACTTTAAACTCACGTTTCAGACGGTCGATAATAATATCCAAATGAAGCTCACCCATACCGGAAATAATAGTCTGACCGGACTGCTCATCAGTCTTAACAGTAAATGTCGGGTCTTCTTCAGCCAGTTTAGCCAAGCCATTAGACAACTTGTCCAAATCTTTCTGAGTCTTAGGTTCAACTGCAATACCAATTACAGGATCAGGGAATTCCATTGATTCCAATACGATCGGTGCATCTTCATCACACAACGTATCACCTGTACGGATATCCTTGAAACCAACACCGGCACCAATATCACCAGCTCCAATCACCTCTACAGGATTCTGTTTGTTTGAGTGCATTTGGAACAAACGTGATACACGTTCTTTTTTACCCGAACGAGTGTTATAGATATATGAACCAGCCTCTACCTTACCAGAGTAAACGCGGAAGAAAGTCAAACGTCCGACATAGGGGTCAGTTGCAATCTTAAATGCCAAAGCTGATGTTTTTTCATCCTCGCTAGGTTTACGGTCTTCCTCTGCTCCTGTAGTCGGATTAGTACCTACAATAGCAGGTGTATCCAACGGAGAAGGCAAGAACGCACAAACATAGTCAAGCAATGTCTGAACTCCCTTATTCTTGAATGAAGAGCCGCAGAACATCGGAACGATATCCATTTTCAATGTACCTGCACGCAAAGCACGCAAGATTTCTTCTTCAGTGATTGTAGAAGGATCATCAAAGAATTTCTCCATTAAAGCATCGTCAAATTCAGCCACTTTTTCGAGCATTTTCTCTCTCCATTCATTAGCTTCATCAACCAAGTTCGCCGGAATTTCTTCTACGCTATAATCTGCACCCATTGTTTCATCGTGCCACAAAATAGCTTTCATTTTGATCAAATCAACAACTCCTTTGAAGCTCTCTTCAGCACCAATAGGAATTACCACAGGGCAAGCATTTGCGCCTAATACATCCTTCATCTGGCGAACAACTTCGAAAAAGTCAGCACCAGAACGGTCCATTTTATTAACGTAACCAATACGAGGCACATTGTATTTATCAGCCTGACGCCATACGGTTTCTGACTGAGGTTCAACACCACCAACCGCACAATAAGCTGCAACAGCTCCATCCAAGACACGTAAAGAACGTTCTACTTCAGCAGTAAAGTCAACGTGTCCCGGAGTGTCAATCAAGTTTATTTTATAAGTATTTCCCGCATATTTCCAACGAGTAGTAGTAGCAGCAGATGTAATAGTAATACCACGTTCCTGCTCCTGCTCCATCCAGTCCATTGTTGCTGCACCATCATGCACCTCACCAATTTTGTGAGTCAAGCCAGTGTAGAACAAAATACGTTCTGAAGTCGTTGTCTTACCAGCATCAATGTGAGCCATGATACCGATATTGCGGGTCAAATGCAAATCATGTTTAGCCATCTTCGTCCTTTACTTATTAATTATTACTTGATTAGAATCTAAAGTGAGCGAATGCACGGTTAGCTTCAGCCATACGGTGCATATCTTCTTTACGCTTATAAGCACCACCCTGTTCGTTGAAAGCGTCAATAATCTCAGCTGCCAGTTTATCTGCCATTGATTTACCACCGCGTTTACGAGCGAAAAGAATCAAGTTTTTCATTGAGATTGACTCTTTACGATCAGGACGAATTTCAGTAGGAACCTGGAAAGTAGCGCCACCTACACGACGAGACTTTACTTCAATCTGCGGAGTTACATTATCCAAAGCTTTCTTCCAGATTTCCAAAGCTGATTTTTCTTCATTAGGAAGTTTTGTTTTCACTGTTTCCAGTGCTGCATAGAAGATCTCATAAGATGTATTCTTTTTTCCATCATACATCAAGTGATTTACGAATTTAGAAACCTTCTGATCATTAAATACCGGATCCGGAAGGATCACACGTTTTTTTGGTTTTGCTTTTCTCATTTTTTCTCAAAATAATGTTTTTGTTTGGGGCTGCACTTTTTCCGTTTACTTCAACGCTTCCTCTGAAGCATTTACTCAACCTTTATAGCTTATTCCAACAAACCAAAACTTAAATTAATATTCTTTGTTTCAGGAATTCAGTTACAATTTACTTCTTTCCTTTTCCTTTTGCAGGAGCTGCAGCTTGTCCTGCTTTAGGACGCTTCGCACCATATTTAGAACGTCTTTGTGTACGACCAGCTACGCCTGCTGTATCCAAAGTACCACGAACGATGTGATAACGTACACCCGGAAGGTCTTTCACACGACCACCACGAACCAACACGATTGAGTGTTCCTGCAAGTTATGACCTTCTCCCGGAATATAAGAGTTTACTTCCTTAGAGTTAGTCAGACGCACACGAGCAACTTTACGCATTGCTGAATTCGGCTTTTTCGGAGTAGTAGTATACACACGAACACAAACGCCACGTCTTTGAGGACATGAATCCAGTGCCGGAGATTTACTCTTCTCAACCAAAACCTCTCTTCCTTTTCTTACTAATTGTTGAATAGTAGGCATTTTGTTTGATTTTTAATTATTATATATTGTTTATTAATTTGCTGTACTAAGTCCAAAACTATACATTTTGGGCTGCAAAGTTACGAATAACATTTTAATAAACAATACTTTCTACTAATAAAAATAGTCTGTTTCTCAAAAAAGTTTTTGAAAAACAGACTACTATGTTATTTTTGCTACAAAAGCCCTTATGCTTCCCCTTTAAATCCGCTTATAGGAGGAATGAATGTTTTTCCATCCGGTCCATTATTTCCCCCATTCATTTCTTCCGGCATTCGAATAGGTCCAAAATTACGTTCGTATTTTGCAACATTCTCCTGTAATGCATACATCAAACGTTTTGCATGTTCAGGAGTCAGTACAATACGTGACTGCACTCCAGCTTTAGGTAATCCCGGCATTACACGCACAAAATCAACAATAAATTCCGAACTGGAATGGGTAATAATGGCAAGATTTGCATACGTTCCTTGAGCTACTTCTTCTTTCAACTCTATCTGCAACTGATTGTTATTTTTTTCGTTTTCCATGATTTTATACTTTAGCATTAAAAAAATATTCTGAATTTCAAGGTCCCCAACTTCTATTCTTTGGTTGGAGTACAAATATAGACATTTATTTGTAATAATACAACATACTGATTATTCTATATAATTTTCCTATAGCATTTACTATAAACCTAAAGAGGCTGATTTCTTAAACAGAAATCAGCCTCTTTTACAGTGTATGTATTAAAAATTACTCTACCTCACTATAATCGAGTACATTCTTACGATTAGCAAGAATGCGATCATATTCTTCCTTCGAACCAACAATAATCTTTTCGAATTCACGCTGACCGGTACCGGCAGGAATCAAGTGACCACAAATCACATTCTCCTTCATACCCTCCAATCTATCAACCTTACCATTGATGGCAGCCTCATTCAAAACTTTCGTTGTTTCCTGGAATGATGCAGCAGACATGAAACTTGAAGTTCCCAAAGCGGCACGGGTAATACCTTGCAGAATCTGAGTAGATGTAGCAGGAATAGCATCACGTACCTCAACAGGCTTCAAATCACGACGTTTCAACATACTGTTCTCATCACGCAACTTACGGGCAGTAACAATCTGACCCGGCTGTAAATTCTGAGAATCACCAGAGTCAACAACTACTTTCTTGCCCCAAATACGATCGTTTTCTTCCATGAACTCTTGCTTATCCACTACCTGCTGTTCCAAGAAGCGAGTATCGCCCGGCTCATCGATTTCTACCTTACGCATCATTTGACGAACAATAATCTCAAAGTGTTTGTCGTTAATCTTCACACCCTGCAAACGGTAAACGTCTTGCACTTCATTTACGATGTATTCCTGTACAGCCGTGGGACCTTTAATGGCCAAAATGTCAGCAGGAGTAATCGCACCGTCAGACAGCGGAGTTCCGGCACGAACGTAGTCATTCTCCTGAACCAATATTTGTTTAGACAGATTCACCAAATACTTTTTCACTTCACCTGTCTTAGATGTGACAATAATTTCACGGTTACCACGCTTAATCTTACCCATAGTAATTTCACCGTCTATTTCAGAAACGACAGCAGGATTAGATGGATTACGAGCCTCAAACAGCTCTGTAACACGAGGAAGACCACCGGTGATATCACCAGCCTTGCCTACAGCACGAGGAATCTTCACAATAATGTCACCAGCTTTCACTGCCTGACCGTTTTCAACCACAACATGCCCCCCCACGGGTAAGTTATAAGTACGGATCAAATTACCATCCTCGGTTACAATATGGGCAGAAGGTACTTTTGTCTTATCCTTAGACTCGATAATGATAATTTCACGCAAACCGGTAGCTTCATCAGACTCTACCTTATAAGTTACGTTTTCAACCACACTCTCGAATTCAATCTTACCAGTAGCCTCTGTAATAATAACAGCGTTGAACGGATCCCACTTAGCAATCAGTTTTCCCTTCTCAACAATATCACCGTCCGCAGCATATAATTTTGAACCATAAGGCACATTATGAGTTGACAGGATAATCCCTGTATTCACATCGATAAAGCGGACTTCAGCCAAACGACCGACTACCACTTTCACAGCCTCACCCATTTCATCAACCGTATCTACCGTACGCAATTCTTCGAATTCCAAACGTGCATTATTCTTGGCCACAATGCTTGCATTAGCAGCCATATTACCTGCGATACCACCGGCATGGAATGTACGCAATGTCAACTGTGTACCCGGCTCACCAATAGATTGGGCAGCGATTACGCCGACTGCTTCACCTTTCTGAACCATACGACTGGATGCCAAGTTACGTCCATAACACTTAGCACATACCCCTTTCTTAGATTCACAAGTTAATACCGAACGGATTTCAACGCTTTCAATCGGAGAATCCTCGATTTCCTGCGCAATATCCTCTGTAATCTCCTCTCCACCGGCTACAATCAGTTTACCAGTAGTAGGATGGACGATATCATGTACAGAAACACGTCCTAGAATACGTTCGTACAAAGTAGCAATAACTTCATCGTTATTCTTCAAAGCCGTACAAACCAAACCACGAAGTGTTCCACAGTCTTCTTCATTGATAATCACATCATGCGACACGTCTACCAGACGGCGGGTCAAGTATCCCGCATCAGCAGTCTTCAACGCTGTATCCGCCAAACCTTTACGAGCACCGTGGGTAGAAATAAAATACTCTAACACAGACAAACCTTCTTTAAAGTTTGAAAGAATAGGGTTTTCAATAATCTGTGCGCCTTCAGCACCGGCTTTCTGCGGTTTTGCCATCAAACCACGCATACCAGACAACTGACGAATCTGCTCTTTAGAACCACGGGCCCCGGAATCAAGCATCATAAATACTGAATTGAAGCCTTGGTCATCATTCTTAATCGTCTTGTAAAGTATATCAGACAGGTCACTGTTCACGTGAGTCCATGTATCGATAACCTGGTTATAACGTTCATTGTCAGTAATGAAACCCATATTATAGTTCATCATAATCTGTTCCACTTCCTCATTACCACGTTTTACCAGTTCTTCTTTTTCTTTCGGGATAATAATATCACCCAAGTTGAATGACAGACCACCCTTGAACGCCATATAGTAACCTAAGTTCTTAATACCATCCAAGAATTCACAAGCACGTGCAACACCGACAGCTTTGATAACATCACTAATGATATCTCGCAAAGACTTTTTGGAAATAATGGTATTCAAGTACCCCACTTCCGCTGGAACGATTTCATTTACAATCACACGCCCTACGGAGGTTTCTTTCATCATCACATCTACGATTTTGCCATCTTTGTCCAAGTCCTTCACCACTACGTTGACGATAGCATGAATATCCACTTTACCTTCATTATAAGCAATCAAAGCCTCTTCCGGACCGTAGAAAGTCAAGCCTTCACCTTTAGCCCCTTTTCTCAGCTTGGTAATATAATACAAACCAAGTACCATATCCTGTGCAGGCACAGTAATAGGAGCACCATTAGCAGGATTCAGAATGTTATGAGCTTGAAGCATCAACATCTGTGCTTCCAGAATCGCATCATTACTCAAAGGCAAGTGAACCGCCATCTGGTCACCATCGAAGTCGGCATTGAACGCTGTACAAGCCAACGGGTGCAACTGAATAGCTTTACCTTCAATCATATGCGGTTGGAAAGCCTGAATACCCAAACGGTGCAGAGTCGGCGCACGGTTCAGCAATACAGGATGACCTTTCATGACATGTTCCAAGATATCCC
>JAGPIY010000092.1 GCA_018054715.1 Bacteroidaceae bacterium | reverse complement strand
CAGCAATACTTTGCTTGATCTGTATTATCTTTATCACTGCTAGCAAAGGAGTAGTAATGAATTCGAGTATGACCGCAGTAAGCTTCTTCTTTGCTCTCTTCATGAATGTGTTGGAGCTACTAGTTGCATATATCCAAGCTTATGTATTCACCATGCTTTCAGCCGTGTTTATCGGTTTGGCAGTAGAAGAACCCGAAAAATAAGATTATTAAATTCAAGAAGCTTAATAGTTTAGAATAAAAAATAGTAAAATAGAAAATAACAACTTAAAAATTAAGAATTATGATTGCAAGTATTTTATTACAGGCTGCAGCCGGCGTTGGATTAGCAAAATTAGGTGCTGCAATAGGCGCAGGTCTTTCAGCTATTGGTGCAGGTATTGGTATTGGTAAGATCGGTGGATCTGCTATGGAAGCAATTGCCCGTCAACCCGAATCGAGCAGTAACATTCGTCTAAATATGATCATTATCGCGGCTCTTGTAGAAGGCGTAGCTCTTTTTGCCGTAGTAGTGTGTCTGCTAACATTCGTTATCTAATCGGAAGCTTAACAAAGAACGATTATGGGACTGTTATTGCCTGACACCGGCCTTCTGTTTTGGATGGTTTTAGCCTTTGGTATTGTTTTTGGAGTATTGGCAAAATATGGTTTTCCGGTTATTACCCAAATGGTGGAAGAACGGAAAACCTATATTGACGATTCGCTGAAAGCCGCTCACGAGGCTAACACCGCCTTAGCAGAAATAAAGGTAAGTAGCGAAAAGATACTTGCCGAAGCCCGCGAACAGCAGGTGAATATTCTAAACGAGGCAGCGACTACGCGCGACAAAATCATTGCAGAAGCAAAGAAAGAAGCCCAATTACAGGGTAAATTGCAACTCGATGAAGCCCGCGCACAGATTCAAGCCGAGAAAGAAGAAGCCATCCGGCAAGTACGTCGTGAGATCGCTTCACTTTCTGTGGATATTGCGGGAAAAGTTGTCCGTCAGCAACTCTCGAAAGAGAAGGAACAGATGGACATGATAGATCGTTTACTCGATGAAGTAACGAAGTCTAACTAAACGTTTGCGAACGATGAATACAGGTATTATTCCAATGCGCTATGCAAAAGCGCTCTACGCCTTTGCAGAAGACGTCAAGGCCGAGGATGTTCTATACAGCGAGATGCAAAACTTAGCGAAATGCTATACTGCTTTGCCACGCTTTCGAACTACCCTTGATAATCCCGTGATGAGTAGTGCCGACAAACTCAACCTACTGCAACATGCAGTAGGAGCTACACCGAGCGATGCTTATACACGCTTTATTCAACTTGTGCTCAAGCAAAAACGTGAAACTCTGCTTCAGAATATGGCGTTGATGTACATTGATCTTTATCGTGAAGCGCACCATATAGTGGTGGGTTCTCTTACCACCGCAACTGCTATCGATGCAAAAACCGAGGAAGCTTTGCGAAAGAGACTAATACCCGGCAAAGAAGGAACGCTTGAATTCAGCACTCATGTAGATCCCGATTTAATAGGTGGATTCGTATTAGGCTACGATACTTATCGCTTGGATGCATCCATTGCAACCCAGCTAAAACGTATGAAAGCAGAGTTTATGGACCAAAATAAAAAAACTGTTTAGATATTAAATATGGCAGAAAATATAAAACCAAGTGAAGTCTCTGATGTACTCCGCCAACAGCTTGAAGCAATCGACACGAAGCTTCAGCTTGACGAAGTAGGCACTGTACTTCAGGTTAGCGATGGTGTAGTGCGCATTTACGGATTGCGCAATGCAGAAGCCAGCGAACTGCTGGAGTTCGACAATGGCATGATGGCCATCGTGATGAACCTTGAAGAAGACAATGTAGGTGCTGTATTACTCGGCCCTACCGATCAAATAAAAGAAGGTTATACGGTAAAACGTACGGGCCGCATCGCCTCCATCCAAGTAGGCGAAGGCTTGTTAGGCCGAGTAATCAATGCAGTAGGTTTGCCTATTGACGGCAAAGGGGAAGTCACAGGCGAGCGCTTAGAGATGCCACTTGAGCGTAAAGCACCCGGTGTAATCTTTCGTCAACCGGTAAACGAGCCCTTGCAAACGGGACTGAAAGCAGTCGATGCAATGATTCCTATCGGACGCGGACAACGAGAGTTGATTATCGGCGACCGCCAGACAGGTAAAACCGCTATTGCTATCGACACTATCATAAACCAAAAGAGCAACTACGAAGCAGGCAAGCCCGTTTATTGTATCTACGTAGCCATTGGCCAAAAGGCTTCTACAGTAGCAACTATTGTAGAAACACTTCGCGAACAAGGAGCTATGGCTTATACCATTATTGTATCGGCTACGGCAAGCGATCCTGCTGCGATGCAATACTATGCCCCTTTTGCCGGAGCTGCCATTGGAGAATATTTCCGCGACACAGGTCGTGATGCCTTAGTTGTTTACGACGATTTATCGAAACAAGCCGTAGCTTATCGTGAGGTATCGCTTATACTACGTCGACCTTCCGGTCGTGAGGCGTATCCGGGTGACGTGTTCTATCTTCACTCTCGACTACTTGAACGTTCCGCAAAAGTTATTGCCCAACAAGAAGTAGCCGAGCAAATGAACGATCTTCCAGAATCACTGAAAGGACGTGTAAAAGGAGGTGGTTCACTCACTGCACTTCCTATTATTGAAACCCAAGCAGGCGACGTTTCGGCGTATATTCCAACGAACGTAATTTCTATTACTGACGGACAGATCTTCCTCGATACCGATCTGTTCAACCAAGGTAACCGTCCCGCTATCAACGTCGGGATTTCTGTATCGCGTGTAGGTGGTAACGCACAAATTAAGGCTATGAAGAAAGTAGCCGGTACTTTAAAGATTGATCAAGCACAGTATCGTGAGCTGGAAGCTTTCACTAAGTTTGGTGGTGATATGGACCCTGTAACCGCCTTTACTATTGACAAAGGACAAAAGAATACGCGCCTCCTAGTGCAGCCTCAATATAGCCCGCTACCTGTAGAGCAACAAATCGCCATCCTCTATGTAGGAACTAACGGTTTGTTGAAAGATGTACCGATAGACAAGGTATCAGACTTTGAGAAAAATTTCCTTCTCACTCTTCAGAATACCCACCAAACCGATGTACTCGATATATTGAAGCAGGGTATCATCAATGACGAAGTAATTGCAATATTGAAAAACACAGCTACTCAACTAGCTGCCGGATTCACTAAATAACCTCTAGCTATGGCATCACTCAAGGAGATAAAAGGACGAATCGCCTCCGTGCAAAGCACGCAGAAGATTACTTCCGCCATGAAGATGGTAGCCTCGGCTAAACTACATCATGCACAGGCTGCTATTACAGGGATGTGGCCTTACGAGCAGAAGCTTAGTGGCATCCTTACTGCCTTTTTAGCCAGTGAGCAAGACATTGATTCGCCCTACATTGTAGCGCATCCTGTAGTAAAGCGTGTAGCAATTGTTGCTTTCTCGAGTAACTCGTCACTTTGCGGTGCGTTTAACTCGAATGTTGCACGCCATCTGCAACAGATGTGCGAGGAGTACAAACATCTTCCTTCCGGCGATCTCTTGATTTATCCCATTGGGAAAAAGATCGGGCAGGCTGCCAAGAAGAGTGGGATAGGAACGATACAAGGTAATTTTGAAGCATTAGCAGATAAACCCTCTTTTGCAGAGATGGCAAAGATAGCACATCAGTTGATGGATCTTTTCCGTAGTGGAGAAATTGACAAGGTAGAAATACTATATAATCATTTCAAAAGTACTGCTTCGCAGGAGCTTTACCGTAAAACTTATCTTCCTTTAGATATAGATACACTAAAACAAAAGAAGACAGCTACTACGGCCAATGTAGATTATATTGTGGAGCCTACCAAACAGGAGCTTATCAACGTGCTGCTACCGCATACCATTGCATTACAACTCTTTACAGCTCTGCTCGATTCGCAAGCTTCGGAGCAAGCAGCCCGTATGCTAGCCATGCAAATTGCTACTGACAATGCAAATGAAATTTTGCAAGATCTTACTGTACTTTACAATAAGTCGCGTCAACAAGCTATTACCAATGAGTTGCTTGATATCATGGGAGGTTCAATGAAGTAAGGATAAGAAACGAACAAAGTAAAGAAACAAAAGAAACATTGTTTTGTTTACTGGATTCTTTCAGTATAAAAAAGGAAAAAGCCCTACAGCTAAATAAGAAAAGCCGTAGGGCTTTTTCTTATTTGCCGTAGGGCAAAAACAGAAATCATAAACAAGTCTTTTTGAAAAGACTATATCCTTACGTACATTTATTCATCTTCTCTTCCAAACGTTTTATTACTGAAATAAGTTACATCAGTCGGTTCTTCTCCTTGGAGGATACCTGTTGGGCTAATTACCCCCGTCACACTTGATGCCGACATGAAAGGTTCCATTTCAAGAAAATATATTTCAACTTCCGGTTTAGTATATCTTTTTTTTGTATTCATCACTCAATAATTTCCTGTTTACTTTTTCTGATTTAGTATATAACCAGCTCATTTATATATAATTACGGTTAATTTATTCTACTATTACCTTCTGTTTATTTACAAAATAAACACCCGAAGGAAGTTTTAATTCAGAGTTTTCTCCTTCTTTCATTGACAAACGTGCTATCACACTCCCTGAAAGAGAATATACAATCGCAACACTATTTCGAGTAGCTTGAAGAATCATCGCACCAGTACGAGGAGAAGTTGCAGTAATTTCATTTATCTCCTTATCCATAAAAACAGGATCAATAGCTGTAACCTCACCATTCAAAAAATAAGCTTTAGGAGCTGAGTCTGTATTGCTGCTAGCCCATACCAAATAAGGACGATATGGATTAGCAATTGTTTTTTCAACAGCCGATACAAATTGCGTTCCATCCGCATTTAATGTATAAACATTGTCATTTGATGAAAGTGTTTTCTGTTTGTAATTAGGAACAAAGGTCCAGCTCTTCATAGCAATACCCGGAGTATAAACAGTCGATTTGAGTGTATCCCCCAAAAAAGTAAAAGTAATATCATCGCCCACATAAAACTGATCATAACCTGGAATCATCAATTTTGGGAAAGCAATGATATAAGGTGTATTTGCCTCAATGGAAGTAGCATCTACCGTAATATTATTTGTACCTGTTTCTACCTTCTTTAAATAAAAAAAGCCATCGTTCGCATTCTTTACGCGATCCCAAACACTATAAGGTACATACGCAATTCCGTTAGAAGTCACCGATTTAACAGTATAAGGTAAACAAATGATATCCCACGAAACATTACCATTTACCAAAACTTTTCCGGAGAAATTGCGTATATAGGATACCGCATTCGTGCGATCTTCCGTACTGATAAGGCCATAATTGTCTCTCAGCGGAAGTACTCCATCAATTGCTAAATTAGATACATCAATGGTTTTGCCACTTGGAAGATCAGGCAAGTCAAGCGCAGAAATTTCCGTCTGCTTCCAATTGCCTGAAAGAGTGATTACATCATTTTCAGTGACCTTTTCAGGAGCAATCAACTCGGAAACCACCACATCATCAAGAAAAACGCGATGACCTGCAGGAGTAGAGAAAGTAATTTTAGAGTTTGCTGTAAGATTCTTTATTTTTATTTGGAATGTCTTAAAGGCAGCATCTAGAAGTCGCACCGTAGCAGTAGATAACGTTCTTTCTCCTTCGCTGATAGTAATAGTAAAACTGCTAGATTCGCCTTTCCATGTACCTGCTCTAAAAGTTAGCAATGCATCTTTGGCATCAAAGAGTGCCGGAGTAGTTACTGAACCGTCATTGCCACTGTCTTTTGTCCCATCAGAGGCCGAGGCTAGTTTTATGCATTCACAAGCTATACAAGCCGTATTACTAACCTGAGGCATCGTCCATCCTAGATTATCAAATGTAATTACGCCACTTCCATTACTGCCAGTCCATGTTTCATCATTTCCACCTGTATCTTTACAGCGTGAAAAACGTTCTTCAAATCGCACAGCATATAAGGAAGCACCATCTGTGACCAATAAATCATAACTTGCCTTAGCAGCAGGATATAAATCTGTTGCCGCAATTGAAGCTGTAATCGTGGTTGCACCGGGAGCAACTAGAGTCACCTTACCATCTGAAGTAACGGTAGCTATCCCTGATTCCGAACTTGTATAAGTAGGTATTGATGCAAAACCATTCACTAATGTAGGAGGTGTAAAAGTATCACCAAATCGTACTGTTACATAGGTCGTATCAAAAGTAAAGCTTGGATCAGGAGTTATTACTTTCTTGTACAAACAAATAAGTTCACAATACGAGCTCTTAGGCGTATAAGTTCCAAATTTAGGATCACTGTAGCCCAACTCAACATCGTAATCCTTTTTTGAATCCACTTTACCCATCATGAAAAGGCCTTTGCCTATCTCAGAACTATCATAAAATGTCCAATAAAATATACCTTTTTTGCTATCAAAACGAAAGCCACCAGATCCTGCGTTTGAAGAATATAAATATTTTATCTTTTCAGAATCTGATATCGAAAAGGTCTTCTCTGAAGTTCCTGCTTTTTTGATAAATTGCAATATTTGTGCCCCTGAATACGAATCAATTTTCCCATCTCCATTGGTATCAAATATAGGACAAGTTAAACCATAATATCCTTTCAATGGCACAGAACTGAACGCACGCGTTCCTCCCACATTTGTCAATAAATACTCACCATCAGTAAGATCGCTTACCGAGGTCACTAGTTGCCAACTCTCTCCATATGCGGCATTGCAAAAGCCACATAAAATAAATACAATCAACACATTACGTAATAAAAATTTCATCTTTCTTTTATTTTGAATCTAAAAACGCTACCTATTTTGCGCTTTTTAGATACAAAGGTACGGATTAAAGATACCCCCTTTGTGAAAGATAGTTTAAAAGATGCTGATTTTATTAAAAAAGAGAAAGAAATGTTCTTTAGTATAGCAAATCGGGGAAAGGTATTACCGGTTCAGGATTTACAGTATGCTCACCAATCATCTTCTCCATCCAGATCATGTCGTGCCACTTTGCAAATTTATAGCCACATTGCGTAAAATGAGCAACCGTTTTGTAACCTAAACGTTCATGGAAGCCAATACTTTCGGGATTGGGATAACTAATGCAAGCATTAAGATTCAGGA
>JAGPIY010000091.1 GCA_018054715.1 Bacteroidaceae bacterium | reverse complement strand
ACAATATCTACTCGATGATCTGGAATTGTCGGAATAAAATCGTTTTCTGCCAAACAAGGAAAATATGTAATATTGCTCCATTTTCCATCTTCACCCAATGCGCCTGCACGGCCAAACATAACATTACTATCTATATAGACAGGATAAATAGGATCTGTAACACCTACACTATTATCATGACGAAGAATGTCTCCAATATTACCAGTATCACTCTTTGCTCCATCATTCACAAAAACTTCGCTTGGATCAATCTGAATTCCACGTGGAGCATAATCGTTTTTTATGATCGCTTCAATAAGAAAATCATAACCTTGTTCAGGACCATATCCACGAAAAGTCGTTGCAGAAGCAAGCTCATCAACTGCTTTGTGCATTGCCTCAATACAGGCAGCAGGTAAAGGACGAGTTACATCACCAATACCCAAACGGATAATTTCCGTTTTAGGATGAGTCACTTTAAAAGAATTTACTCTTTTAGCTATATCCGAGAATAAATAGCTTCCCGGAAGTTTTAAAAAATGTTCGTTTACTAATGCCATATCTTTTGTTGTCTTAAGTTCTTATAATTCAATTTCTCCAGTAAATACCGTAACCGCAGGACCTGTCATATAAACATGACCATCTGTTTCATCCCAACAAATATGAAGAGGCCCGCCATCCATTATTACATTCACCTCACGTCGTATAGCCCCAATAGTAAATCCGGCTACTGCAGTAGCACAAGCACCTGTACCGCAAGCCATCGTAATACCAGAACCTCTTTCCCACACCCGCATTCGTACATCACCGTTCGCTAATACTTGTGCAAATTCTACATTAACTCGAGCCGGAAACTCTGGATGACATTCTAACTTTGGTCCTACTAGAGGAAGATCTATTTCGCCTAACTGGGACACATAAATTACTAAATGAGGATTCCCCATTGAGACACTAGTACCTGAAACACCTGGTAAATTGCCCAAAAGATTCGTCACAGTACCCTTTACTTCAGGTATACCCATGTCAACAGTCACCGTAGCCACTTTCCCATCAGCTCCCAAATGTAGCTTTAAAACCTTCACGCCAGACAGCGTATCAAGAGTAACTTCTAACTTATCTGTCAAACCATTATCATAGACATATTTACCTATACAACGTGAAGCATTACCACACATCATAGCCTCAGAGCCATCAGCATTAAATATACGCATACTAAAATCAGCTTTTGAGGAAGCACAAATAAGCACCAATCCATCAGAGCCAATTCCCGTATGAAGTGCGCTCCATTTTATTGCCACTTTTTCAGGATCAATTATTGGATATTGAAGGGTATTTACATAAATATAATCATTACCCGCCCCATGCATCTTTGTAAAAGGAATCTTTGTTGTCATTTTGTCTTAAGCATTTCTTTGTTTACTTACTATTTGTTGGTATACTTTGCAAAAATACAACATTTTGATAAAACAACAAGCTTTTATCTACATTTTTTAAATCTTTTTTTTGCACATTTTTCATTTGATAGAAAATTTAATCAAATAAATAACAAATTGAAAGCTAAAAATCAAAAATGCATCCTTATTAACAGAAAGAAGCCCCCAACATAAGCAGGGGGCTTCTTTCTGTTAATAAGGATGCATTTTATTTCTCATATGCTTCCTCATGTACGCCTTTTACAGCACGTCCACTAGGATCATTCACATTTTGAAAACTTGCATCCCAAGCAAGAGCCTCAGCTGTAGAACAAGCTACGCTAGGCACGCTAGGCACACTCTTTGCAGCGCTTTCACTTGGGAAATGTTCTTCAAAGATAGTACGATAGTAATATTCTTCTTTATTACGAGGAGGATTTATCGGAAAACGTTCTGCTGCTTTTCCCATCTGTTCGTCAGTAACTTGAGATACCGTTAAAGCTTTTAAGGAATCGATCCAATTGTAACCTACACCGTCACTAAATTGCTCTTTTTGACGCCATGCCACACTTTCGGGTAACATATCAGCAAAAGCTTCACGAAGAATCTTCTTCTCGATAACCTTACCTGGCGCCATTTTAGCTTCCGGATTCAAGCGCATAGCTATATCCATGAATTCTTTATCAAGAAAAGGTACACGACCTTCTACTCCCCATGCACAAAGAGCTTTGTTTGCACGTAAACAATCATAAAGATACAATTTGCCTATTTTGCGAATTGTTTCCTCATGAAAAGCTCGTGCATTTGGTGCTTTATGAAAATAAAGATAACCACCAAAAATTTCATCTGCACCTTCACCACTAAGTACCATCTTTATGCCCATCGACTTTATATAGCGTGATAGTAAAAACATTGGAGTAGAAGCGCGAATAGTAGTTACGTCATACGTTTCTATAAAGTAGATTACATCACGAATCGCATCAAGACCTTCCTGAACTGTATAATTTATTTCGTGATGAACCGTACCAATATGCTTAGCAACCTCACGGGCTTTTATCAAATCAGGAGCATCTTTCAATCCAACTGCAAACGAATGCAACTGTGGCCACCATGCACCTAATTCATCATCACTTTCAACGCGTTTTGCTGCATATTTCTTTGCAATTGCAGATATTACAGAGCTATCCAGCCCTCCAGAAAGCAATACACCATAAGGTACATCACTCATTAATTGGCGTTGTACCGAAGCCTCAAGAGCCTGACGTAATTCTTCCACGCTAGCTCCATTATCCTTTACAGCATCATAACTCTCCCAATCGCGTTTGTACCATTTGGTTAATTTACCATCTTTACTACTATAATAATGTCCCGGAAGGAAAGGTTCATAATTATCGCAATATCCTTCAAGTGCTTTCAACTCACTTGCGCAATAAACTTTTCCATCGTCATCATAACCAATATAAAGCGGAATTACCCCAATTGGATCGCGAGCTATCATAAATTCATCACGTTCTACATCGTAAAGAGCAAAAGCAAAAATGCCATTCAGCTCTTCTAAGAAATCAATGCCTTTGTCTTTGTAAAGAGCTAAAATAACCTCGCAATCGCTACCGGTCTGAAAGTTATATTGCCCTTCATACTTTTTGCGAATATCGCGATGATTATATATTTCACCATTTACACAAAGAACTAATTTCTGATCCTCACTTAAAAGAGGTTGACCACCACTTTCTGGATCTACAATAGAAAGACGTTCATGAGCTAAAATAGCTGATCCACCTGTATAGATTCCACTCCAGTCCGGTCCACGATGACGAATTTTGCGCGACATCTTGAGTGCTTTACTGCGAAGCTCTTTCGTCTGTTCCTGTATATTGAATATACCTACAATACCACACATTTTATTTGCTTTTTTTGTTTTTATTCCGAAAGGTATTTATCAATCTGCTCTGCCGTATCACGGGCAGATGCCATTGCACGTACTACTAATGAGGCTCCTTTCAAAGCATCTCCAGCTACAAATACATTCGCTGGATAAGTTTCGTGTTTTTGAGGTAAAAAGCCCATTGCCAAGAGAACAAGATCGGCCTCTATTATTTCTTTTTTCCCTGTTTTCTTCATAGTTGGACGAGCGCCTTCAAGAGCCGGCATCCATTCAACTTCCTCTATTTCTACGCCTGTCACTTTCCCATCCTTGCCTATAAAATGATTACTGGTCAGGCACCAACGACGAATACAACCTTCTTCATGGCTAGAAGTCGTTTTAAGTACAACTGGCCAATTAGGCCAAGGAGTAGCTGGATTATGATCAACAGGAGGTTGAGGCATAATCTCAATCTGAGTCACACTTTTCGCACCTTGACGGATTGAAGTACCAATACAATCTGAGCCTGTATCGCCACCACCAATTACAAGTACTTTTTTTCCTTTTGCAGTTATTTGTTCATCTTTCGTAAAAGTAGCACCAGCCAATATTCGATTCTGCTGAGCCAATATTTCGAGTGCTAAATGGATACCCTTCAATTCACGACCTGGGATGGGCAGATCACGAGCTTCTGGAGTACCAGTACAAATACAATAAGCATCAAAATCAGCAGGTAAGTGCTTGTAATCTACATTCACATTAAACTGAAAATCGATACCTCCCTCTTTCAATAAAGATATACGGCGATCTATAATTTTCTTATTTAGCTTAAAATTAGGAATACCATAACGAAGCAAGCCACCGGCATCTTCATCTTTCTCGAAAACCGTTACAGAATAACCTTTTCTATTAAGGCGTTTAGCCGCTACAAGCCCTGCCGGACCCGATCCTATTACAGCTACTCTTTTGCCATTACGATGAAGTGGCTTATCTGCCTTCACATATCCTTCGCGAAAAGCTACTTCAATAATAGCAACTTCATTTTCGCGACAAGTAACAGGCTCCTCACAACTAAGTTTTAATACACAACTTTTCTCACACAAAGCCGGGCAAACACGACCTGTAAACTCAGGAAAATCACACTGAGAAGTTAATACTTTATAAGCCTCCTCCAAATGTCCACTCTCAAGGAGCGCATTCCATTCAGGTTGTTTATTACCTACCGGACAAGCCCAATGGCAAAAAGGCACGCCACAATCCATGCAACGTGAAGCTTGCAATTTACGCTCGTGAGTATTTAGGACTTGTTCTACCTCACCAAAATCTGCTATGCGATCATGAATTGGGCGATAGCCCGCTTCTTGTCTATGTATCGTAAGAAATGCTTTAGGATCTCCCATAATTTTCAATTTTCAATTTTCAATCTTCTTTTTAATAATCTCTCTGTACATCAGCTATTTTTTGCTGCAGCTTTGCGACTTGCTCTTCTTGTAATACTTTCTTGTATTCAATAGGAATTACCTGAATAAACTGATCAGCATATTTGCTCCAATCATCAAGCATTGTACGAGCTAATTTACTTCCCGTATAAAGATAATGTTGACGTATCAGTTCATGGAGTTCTTTGCGATAGCTACTTTCTTCTATTAGCGAAAGTTCAACCATCTCCATATTACAGAAATAATCAAAGTTCTCATCCGGATTCCAAACATAAGCGACTCCACCACTCATTCCTGCAGCAAAGTTACGTCCTGTAGGGCCAAGCACTACTACACGTCCTCCTGTCATATACTCACAACAGTGATCACCAACGCCCTCTACTACAGCAATAGCGCCTGAATTACGGACACAAAAACGTTCACCCACACGGCCACTAATATATACTTCACCGCTCGTAGCACCGTACAATATAGTATTACCTGCAATGGTGTTTTTTTCTGCTTCATAGTTACTACGGATAGGAGGCAACACAGCAATACGGCCACCACTCAACCCTTTTCCCATATAGTCATTCGCTTCTCCTTCTAATTTGAAGTTTACTCCAGCAGTAAGGAAAGCGCCAAAGCTTTGACCTGCAGATCCTTTAAACTTAATACTCAATGTACTCTCAGGCAAACCTTTTTCTCCGTGACGCGCAACAATAGCACCACTAAGCATAGCACCTACCGAACGATCCGTATTTGAAATAGAGTATTCAAGAGAAATTTCCTTTTGTTCCTCAATCGCAGCCTTAGCATGTGCAATGATATCTACATCTTTTACCTTTTCAATATCATGATTCTGATTAATTGTATGATGAATAGCTGCAGAAGCTGCTTGTGAAGGGAATGTTGTTAATTTAGTGAGATCTACTAGATCAAGCTTCTCATTTCCGTTCTTTATCTCCTTACGCACTATTAAATCACTACGACCAATAATATCATCTAGTTTGTCGAAACCCATTTCAGCTAAATATTCACGGATCTCTTCAGCTAGAAATCTAAAATAAGTAACCAAATATTCTGGTTTTCCAATAAAGCGTTCTCTTAGAACTTTATCCTGAGTAGCAACACCCATAGGGCAAGTATTTGTATGACATTTACGCATCATCACACAGCCTAATATCACTAGTGCAATAGTACCAAATGCATATTCTTCTGCACCAAGCAAAGACATCATAATAATATCACGACCCGTTTTTAGCTGTCCATCCGACTGTAATACCACCTTACCACGTAGACCATTTATTACTAATGTTTGCTGCGTTTCAGACAAACCTATTTCAGGAGATACACCAGCATAGCGCATTGAACTGATAGGAGAAGCTCCAGTGCCACCTTCCGAACCAGATATAACAATAAGATCAGCTTTCGCTTTTGCAACACCCGCTGCAATAGTCCCGACTCCGCTCTCAGCTACCAACTTTACACTAATTTTCGCTTTTGGATTCACATTCTTCAAATCAAAAATAAGTTGCGCTAAATCTTCTATAGAGTAGATATCATGATGAGGAGGAGGTGAGATCAGAGAAATCCCTGGTATAGAATGACGTGTTTTTGCAATTACTTTATCTACTTTAAAGCCTGGAAGTTGACCTCCTTCACCCGGTTTCGCACCTTGCGCCACCTTAATTTGTATTTCATCCGCATTTACTAAATACTCTGTAGTAACTCCAAAGCGGCCAGAAGCAACCTGTTTAATTGCACTACGTGTATTTGGTTCACCGTCTTTTATATAGAAACGAGCAGAATCCTCACCACCCTCGCCTGTGTTGCTACGACCACCGATTTCATTCATAGCAATAGCCATTGCCTCATGGGCTTCTTGACTAATCGCACCGAATGACATCGCTGCAGAGCAAAAACGCTTCATTATATTTTCAGCAGGTTCTACTTTATCAATAGAAATCGGATTACGCTTCATTTCAAAGAAGTCTCGTAAGAAAATCGGGCGAGGCTTTTCATCTACTAATTTCGTAAATTCTTTATATTTTTTATAACTCCCTAAACGAGTTGCAATCTGCAAAGAAGAAATAACCTCAGGACTCCAAGCATGATCTTCACCATCTTTACGGAACACATATCGGCCTTCATTTTTAAGCATCTCAGACTCCATATTAAAACCTGCATCATGCATTTTAATTGCATCGTTCGCAATTTCTTCTAGACGAAGACCTCCAATAGTAGAAAGGATTCCACCAAAATAAGAATCCGTTAGCTCTTGGCTCAGACCAATCGCTTCAAAAATCTTAGCTCCACGATAAGAACGAATCGTACTGATTCCCATTTTGCTCATTATCTTCAGAAGACCTTTAGAAATTGCCTTTATATAATTCTTTTCAGCTGTTCCATAGTCTAATTGTATTTCTTTCTTAGCCACTTGATCATCAAGTATTGCGAAAGCCATATAAGGATTAATTGCACTTGCTCCAAACCCAA
>JAGPIY010000090.1 GCA_018054715.1 Bacteroidaceae bacterium | reverse complement strand
CCTTCTTTAATTACAGGCTCTTTTGCCGAGCGAGTGCGATTTTCGGGTGATCTGATTTTCATGATGCTATTCTGCATCTTTGTATATTGCCCCTTGGCACACTGGACTTGGCATCCGGATGGCTTTTTAAGTATGATGCATGTAAAGGACTTTGCCGGAGGTATTGTGGTGCATGCTTCTTCGGGAGTTGCTGCGTTAACCGGTGCCATATTTTTAGGAAAACGCAAAGATGCTTCTGAATACCGTCCGGCAAATGTCCCTTTCGTTTTATTGGGAGCTGCTTTGTTATGGCTTGGATGGTTTGGCTTTAATGCAGGCTCTTCACTTGCAGCCAATGGAATTGCTGTAAAAGCTTTCCTCAATACTAATACAGCTTCTGCTGTAGCTATGATAACCTGGGTGGCACTCGATTGTCTTCTCGGTCGTAAGCCTTCAGCTATGGGAGCAGCCATTGGTGCTGTGGTTGGATTAGTGGCAATTACGCCTTCAGCCGGATGGGTTTCGGTGGGCGAGAGTATGTTTATTGCTTTTGTAACTACCATAATTTGTAATGTGGCGGTGACTTGGAAGAATTCGAAAACAACCTTCGACGATGCGTTGGATGTTTTCCCTACACATGGAGTAGGTGGTATTGTGGGTACTATTATGACAGGTATTTTTGTATATGATCCGTCATCGGGTCTCACACATATGGAGAGTATTTTTAATCATGTGCTTGCGGTTGTGATAGTATGTGTTTACACTTTTGTAGTTACGTATGCTTTATATTGGATTACTAATAAAATGGTACCAATGCGTGTTTCTGTGAAAAGTGAAAAGATGGGACTCGACTTGAGTCAACATGATGAACTTTACGGCCAAGGTGTGGGTGAACGCGAATTGGCTGAATATACTGAGAAATAACATTCTTTTTTTAGTGGTTTATTCTTTAGTTTTTTATTTTTGAAGGTTGTATAAGTTTATTTTTCTAGGTAAAAAAAGAAGTTTATTGGGTATTTGCGAAGTGATTTCGCGAATACCCTTCTCTGTTAATTACGATTACCATTTTTGCTTAAAAAGGTATCTTTCTTTTTGTGGGTTCGTTTTTTATCTGTAACTTTGCGGCGTTCTCTTTCATTCCTCCTCATACACATACTTATTCAATTCTATTTTTGCTATGGATTTTAAACTTACCTCTGCTTATCAGCCTACCGGAGATCAGCCTGAGGCTATCAAACAGCTTACTGATGGATTGCGTGAGGGTTTACCTGCGCAAACGCTATTGGGTGTGACCGGTTCCGGAAAAACATTTACGATTGCTAATGTGATTCAGCAGATTGCCAAGCCGACTCTTATATTGAGTCATAATAAGACTTTGGCGGCTCAGCTCTATTCGGAGTTTAAAAGCTTTTTTCCTGAAAATGCGGTGGAATATTATGTGAGCTATTATGATTATTATCAGCCTGAGGCCTATCTGCCTTCTTCGGATACGTATATTGAGAAGGACTTGGCTATTAATCAGGAGATCGATAGATTACGACTTGCCGCGACTTCTTCTTTACTGTCGGGCAGAAAGGATGTAATTGTTATTTCGTCGGTTTCTTGTATTTATGGTATGGGAAACCCTTCTGACTTTTATGAGAATGTAATTGATATAACTTGCGGAAAGAAGATGGATCGTAATGTGTTGTTGCGACGATTGGTGGGGAGCCTTTATACACGTAATGATTTGGAATTGAATCGTGGACATTTTCGTGTGAAAGGGGATACGGTGGATGTGTATCTGGCGTATAGCGATACAATATTGAGAATCAGTTTTTGGGATGATGAAATTGATGGCATTGAGGAAACTGATCCGCTAACGGGGCGGGCTATTGCTACTTTTCAAGAGTATAAAATCTATCCGGCGAATCTTTTTATGACTACGAAAGAAAGTCAGATCCGTGCGATTCGTGCGATTCAAGATGATTTGGTGGCACAGGTGGACTTCTTACAAAGCATTGGCAAGAACTTAGAAGCGAAGCGTCTGCAGGAACGGGTGGAATATGATATGGAGATGATTAAGGAGCTAGGGCATTGTTCGGGCATTGAGAACTATTCGCGTTATTTTGATGGACGCCAAGCGGGTAGTCGGCCGTATTGTTTGCTCGACTTCTTCCCGAAGGATTTCTTAATGGTGATTGATGAAAGCCATGTGTCTGTACCACAGATTAGTGCGATGTATGGGGGCGACCGTGCACGTAAAATAAACTTGGTTGAATATGGATTCCGATTGCCTGCTGCGATGGATAATCGTCCGCTGAAATTTGAGGAGTTTGAGGAACTTACTCCACAAACAATATTTGTTTCGGCTACTCCGGCTGATTATGAATTGCGACGTAGTGAGGGGGTAATTGTGGAGCAGGTAATACGTCCTACAGGATTGCTCGATCCTTTGATTGAAGTACGTCCGAGCAAGAATCAAATAGACCACCTTATGGAGGAGATTCAGCTTCGTATTGAACGTAACGAACGAACTTTGATTACCACACTCACTAAGCGCATGGCGGAGGAATTGACTGAATATTTGCTCGATCATGGAGTTTCTACTAATTATATACATAGCGATGTGGATACACTTGACCGTGTACGCATCATGGATGAATTACGCCAAGGGGTATACGATGTGTTGGTTGGCGTGAACTTGTTGCGTGAGGGACTTGATTTACCGGAGGTTTCATTGGTTGCTATTTTGGATGCGGATAAGGAAGGATTCCTACGTTCGCATCGTTCATTAACGCAAACGGCCGGGCGTGCTGCTCGTAATCTGAATGGTAAGGTGATTATGTATGCGGATCGTATTACGGAGAGTATGAGGAAAACGATTGATGAAACAAATCGTCGCCGCGAAAAGCAATTGAAATATAATGAGGATCATGGCATTACTCCACAGCAGATTGTTCGTACCGGACAAAATACGTTACTTAAAAATTCGGTTTCTACTTCTGATGCAAATGGTAAGGCTTCGCCGAGACCTTATTTGGAACCTGATGAACAGTTTGCTTTTGCAAGTGACCCTATTGTGGAATATATGACGGAGGCGCAATTACGTAAGAGTGTTGAACGTACGCGTAAATTGATGGGTGAGGCTGCGAAGAAACTTGAATTCATTCAGGCGGCACAATATCGTGACGAACTTCTGAAATTGGAGGATATTTTGCGCGAAAAAGAGAAAGATGAGAAGAAAATGGAAAAAGCCGCGAAGTAGCGACTTTTCCTTTCTTTTTTATTTATTTTTCGTCTTTAGCTACGATTTTACTAGCGAGAAGTTCGGCTAGTTGCTCAAGCCAAAGTTGATCAACTGTATCGAAGGTATTTACTTCTTCGCTATCGATGTCGAGTACTGCAACTACTTTATCTTCTTTAATAATAGGAATTACAATTTCTGATTTGGAGAGACTGCTGCAAGCAATATGTCCCGGGAATTTCTCTACATCGGGTACGATAAGGGTGCGGCATTCTTGCCAGGCATTGCCACAAACTCCTTTTCCTTTACGGATGCGTGTACAGGCTAATGGCCCTTGGAAAGGGCCGAGCACTAATTGTTCGGGAGCTCCTTTAGGCACGGTTTCGTCTACCAAGTAAAATCCAACCCAAAAGAAATTAAAACATTCTTTTAAAATCGCTGAGGTGTTGGCTAAATTTGCAATAACATTTGTTTCGTTTGCCAATACTGATGCTATTTGCGGCATTATTTCGGCATAAAGCGCTTCCTTTTCGGTTGCTGTGATGGTGAGTGATTCGGACATTGTTTGTGTGTGTAAAAAATATTATGAAGCAAAAATACTACTTTTTTTCTAAATACTAGCTTTGTAAATAGAAAAAAATGTAGAGGAGAAATAAATACATTGAGACTATTTACTTAGCCTATTTTATTTCATGCCAGTGAAACCTTTTTATAAACGAAGAGATCAGTCGTGCCTGAAACAATTGATTCTATAGCAAATAAGATGAGTTTCATAGCTCCACTATTGAAGTGCAGTTTTTTTCTTCAGATCGTCAGTTTGATAATAATATATTGATATATAGGTGCTTAGGCTGACGATTATTCATTTGCAATCGTCAGTTTATCTTCATTCTTACATAAAATAATTCTTTACAATATTTGCGTTCATACAGACCGTTTCAAATATTTGAAACGCATTTTCTTAATATGTAATACGCATAGATCACAATTGAGAAACGCATTTTTCAAATATTTGAAACGGTCTATTATCTGTTATTTTATTCTTTGTCTTTGCTTACTGAATTCTTTTGAGGGCGAAAACTTTTGTCATGAATAAAGGCATAAAATAGGTTTATAGAACTGCCTTCTAAAAAACACCTATAGGGATAAAACAACAAAAGATAGACTATTTAAACAGCCTATCTTTTGTTGTAAAGTAGAAGAGTAAATATTCTTCTATATTGTTTATTCTTTTACCGGAATTTTATCAATGCGAGCTTGATGACGACCTCCTTCAAAAGGAGTGTTAATAAATTCGTCAAGAATTGCTTCTGCTGTCTCACTACTTATAAAACGACCGGGCATGACAAGTATGTTGGCATCGTTATGCTGGCGGGCTAGATGACTAATTTCAGGAATCCAACAAAGTGCAGCACGTATGCCTGCATGATGGTTGAGCGTCATATTAATACCATTACCACTGCCACAGATGGCAATGCCGGGGTAGCATTCCCCGGCTTCTACTGCCAAAGCAAGTGGATGGCCATAATCGGCATAATCACAACTTTGCTCGGAGTAGGTGCCAAAGTCTTTATATGCAAAGTTATTGGCTTCTAACCATTGTTTAACGAATTGTTTCAAGGCGAAGCCAGCATGATCGCTAGCTAAGCCTATAACTTTTCTTTCCATCTCGGATATAATTTACAGCATCGATTTAACCTGATTGTATACGTTCTCAGCAGTGAAGCCTAGCTTCTCGTCGAGCACCTTGTAAGGAGCAGAGAAACCAAAACTGTTGAGACCAAATACTTTACCGTTGGCACCTACCAAACCTTGTAAGTTTACAGGTAGACCTGCCGTTAGGCCGAAAATCTTGCTACCTGTAGGAAGTACTTCCTCTTGGTAAGCAGCAGGCTGGCTACGGAATAAACCTTCAGAAGGTGCTGATACGATACGAACCTTGATATTCTCTTTGCGAAGAAGTTCTGTACCTGCTACGAGGGTAGCAACTTCAGAACCGGAAGCTACGAGGATTACATCAGGCTGTGCATCGGAACCTGCTACGATGTAGGCACCTTTCGCTGCTTGTGTATAGTCGTTTCCAGCAGGTAAGTTCTGTATGTTCTGGCGAGAAAGAATCAATGCGGTAGGAGTATCGATGTTCTCCATCGCTAGTTTCCATGTTTGAGTGGCTTCTTCTGCATCTGCAGGACGCAATACTAAGGTAGAGTTCTTGCCGTGATGATTTTGAAGTTTCTCCATGAGGCGGATTTGTGCTTCTTGTTCTACGGGTTCATGAGTAGGTCCATCCTCACCTACGCGGAATGCATCGTGTGTCCAGATAAATTTTACGGGAACTCCCATCAAAGCAGCCATACGTACAGCTGGTTTCATGTAGTCGGAGAATACGAAGAAGGTTCCGCAAGCAGGGATGACACCTCCGTGGAGAGCCATACCGATGCAGCAGCAAGCCATGCTTAGCTCGGCTACTCCGGCTTGGAAGAATGCACCAGAGAAATCACCTTTTGTGAAAGCATGCGTTTTCTTCAAGAATCCGTCGGTCTTATCTGAGTTGCTAAGGTCGGCTGAGGCTACTACCATGTTTTCTACTTGTTGTGCCAATGCACTCAATACGGTGGCTGAGGCGTTACGAGTGGCATCGTTTGCTTTTTGTTGAATGCCTGCCCAATCTACTTGTGGAGCTTTGCCACTGAAGAAGTTTTCTAGTTTTGCAGCAAGTTCAGGATTGGCTTTTGCCCATTCTGCTTTGGCTGCATATTTAGCTGCTACGATTTCAGCAAGTTCTGCAGCACGCTTTGCATAAAGTTCTTTTACTTCAGGGAAAATTTGGAAGGGATCTTCTGCACTACCACCTAAGTTCTGAATAGTGTTTTTGTAAGCATCGCCGCCAAGAGGAGCACCATGTGTAGCGCAATTGCGCTCGAAGCTGCTACCATCGGCTTTCTGTGCACCTTTACCCATGATGGTTTTACCGATGATGATAGTAGGACGCTCTGTTTCTGCTTTAGCCTCTGTGATAGCCTTACGGATTTCTTCGGGGCAGTTGCCGTTGCAGGTGATTACTTTCCAATTCCATGCCTCATATTTTTTTGCTACATCTTCGCAAGTTACAGCTGCACACTCAGTAGAAAGCTGAATGTCGTTTGAATCGTAGAACATGATGAGGTTATCTAATCCCAAAGTGCCGGCAATGCGACCTGCGCCTTGTGAAATTTCTTCTTGTACTCCACCATCGGAAATATAAGTGTATATTGTTTGGCTCATTACCTCACCGAATTTGGCTTTCAGGAATTTAGCAGCAATTGCTGCACCTACTGCATAGCAGTGGCCTTGGCCAAGTGGTCCGGATGTGTTTTCAATACCACGCTCTACATCAACTTCAGGATGACCCGGAGTAGGAGAGTCCCATTGACGGAACTGACTTAGCTCGTGCATGGTGAACTTACCGGTCAGTGATAGGGTAGAGTATAACATGGGAGACATGTGACCTGGATCGAGGAAGAAGCGGTCACGACCTTCCCAACGTGGATTTTTGGGATCGTATACAAGAAACTCTGAAAAGAGTACGTTTGCGAAATCGGCACCACCCATAGCACCACCGGGGTGGCCTGAATTTGCTCTTTCTACCATTGAAGCAGCTAGGATACGGATGTTGTCTGCTGCGCGAGTCATTAATTTACTATCGTTCATAATAGTTATTCTATTTATGTTGTTTATTTATTAATTCTTTTAGTTATTTTAGTTCCAATGCTACAATGGACTTGACTGGCATCTTTATTTTTAGTTCGCCTTTATTCCATTTTGCTCCTTTGAATGCTTGAGGAATTACCACGTTGGGGTTCTCAAAGGTATTGCAATCTGTAATGTTCTTAGTTGTAAGAATAGTACCGGTTACGCCTGCTGCTTTTACGTCGGCAAGGTGAATAGTCAACTCTATTTCTTTATCTAGGTTTACATTTGCTAAAGAAATATGGATAGCTCCGTTCTTATCTTTAGAAGCAGTAGCGCTGACAGCAGGTACTTTGTGATTG
>JAGPIY010000089.1 GCA_018054715.1 Bacteroidaceae bacterium | reverse complement strand
AAATTGCTGAAAAAGCAAATTCTTCTGCTGTACGTACATCTAACAATAGATACTCAGCAGGCAATGACGTCTTGAGAATAGCATGTAATTCACGCCAAGAAACGACAGGCATACTACCATTAATGATGTTACCGGCTACATAGCCCCCAATGGCAATCGGATCTTTAGCCGAAGAATAGGGGGGTGCATAAGCATGCTCCAATTGAATAAGATCGTAGATAGTACCTCCTTTTTTCAGCAACAAAGCAAGTTGATCAATGCGTTTATCTACGCCATCACATCCTACCACTTGTGCCCCATAAAGTTTTCCGGTAGTAGGATCAAAGATCAACTTCACCGTAAGGGGCAAAGATCCGGGA
The DNA here is from genome assembly GCA_018054715.1 of Bacteroidaceae bacterium. Lineage (GTDB taxonomy): Bacteria > Bacteroidota > Bacteroidia > Bacteroidales > Bacteroidaceae > UBA1794. The sequence continues at coordinate 7,143 of JAGPIY010000089.1, read as the reverse complement.
TAGTACCCTGCATGCGAAGCAGAGTGAGTGGTTGAGCTTTGATAAGCAATGCCCAATTGCTGCAAACGTTTCGCAGCAAGTCCGGTAGAAGCCACTGTAAGATCGAAAACTTTTGCAATCGATGTACCGATCGCTCCCTCATACTTAACCTGATTTCCTTTCACCATGTTATCAGCCACAATGCGGCCTTGACGATTCGCCGGATTAGCTAAATAATTCAGCCAAGGCTTTCCGGTAAGCGGATGTGGAAACTCAATTGCATCTCCTACTGCATACACATCCGGAGCAGAAGTCTGAAGGTATTCATTCACCCAAATGCCATGAGCCTCACCTATTTTAAGTCCGGCCGCAGCAGCTAAACCTGTTTCCGGACGAACGCCGATGGAAAGAAGTACCAAATCGGCCTCTATCTTCTCACCAGTACTAAAATGAACAGTTATCGACTTAGAAGGTTGAGCTTCAAAACGTTCGACCGTCTTCGTTAAAAAAAGCCTCACTCCCTTTTGGAGTAAGTGCTGATGCACATGCGAAGCCATCGAAAAGTCGATGGGAGCCATTACCTGATTTCCCATTTCAACAATAGAAACTTCAGCTCCTAAATTGTGCAAATTCTCAGCCATCTCCAAGCCTATAAAACCAGCTCCTACAATTACGACTTTCCTGATAGAATGGGTAAGCGTGTATTGCTTAATACGATCCGTATCTTCTACATTACGAAGCGTAAAAATGCCCTCTGAATCAATCCCTTTCAAAGAAGGACGCACCGGAGAGGAGCCCGGAGAAAGAAGTAGCTTATCATAAGTTTCAGTATATTCTTCACCCTGCAATTTACGAATTGTAAGCTGCTTAGCAGTCACATTAACGTGAGTCACTTCACTATCTACACGCACATCAACAGCAAAACGCTTACCGAAAGAAGCCGGTGTTTGCACAAACAGTCGATCACGTTCGGTAATGGTATTACCTATATAATAAGGTAATCCACAATTTGCATAAGAAATATAATGCCCTTTTTCAATTAGAACAATCTCTGCTTGCTCATCTATCCTACGAATACGGGCCGCAGCGGTAGCACCACCTGCCACTCCTCCTACAATTATGTACTTCATACTTTCTATTATTATTTATTTTTGCTGCAAAGATAGTGTTTGTTTTCTAAAAGAACTAATTTCCAAAGGAAAGTATTTTCTGTTTAACTTTATTTGTTACCTTTTCTCACTTTTTTTTCATATCTTTGCAGCCCAATGATAGACCAACTGACTATAGATCGAATCATGGATACCGCAAACATTGTGGAAGTGGTATCTGAGTTTGTTACACTTCGAAAACGAGGTGTAAACTATACAGGTCTATGCCCCTTTCATAATGAAAAGACGCCTTCATTCAGCGTATCTCCAGCCAAACAACTCTGCAAGTGCTTTTCGTGCGGAGAAGGAGGAAATGTAGTTCATTTCCTGATGAAGCACGAACAAATTTCATATGTAGAAGCACTAAGATGGCTTGCTCGGAAATATGGCATTGAGATTCAAGAACGTGAACTGTCGGATCAAGAAAAACAAGCAGCCAGTCTGCGGGAAAGCCTTTTTATTGTCAATGAATATGCGAGAGACTATTTTACCCAAACTCTTTTTGAACATCCTGAAGGGCAAACCATTGGACTAGCGTATTTTCGTCAGAGAGGCTTCCGCGAAGATATTATCCGGAAATTTCAACTCGGCTTCTGCACGAAAAACTGGGATGACTTTGCAAAAAGCGCTATTTCCAAAGGATATAAACGCGAATTCTTACTAAAAACCGGACTCTGCTACGAAAAAGAGAACAAAGATTTGATAGACCGCTTTCATGGAAGGGTGATTTTTCCGGTACATACACTTAGTGGCAAGATCGTTGCTTTCGGAGGACGCATTCTCTCACAAGACAAAAAAACAGCCAAATATGTGAATTCGCCGGAAAGCGAAATCTATTCAAAAAGTAGGGAGCTCTATGGACTTTACCTCGCAAAGGCAGCTATTGTACGACAAGATCGATGTTTCCTTGTAGAGGGTTATACAGATGTTATCTCAATGCACCAAGCCGGGGTGGAAAATGTAGTGGCTTCGTCCGGTACATCGCTTACCACAGGGCAAATTCGCCTAATTCATCGTTTTACAAACAACGTAACGGTTTTATACGATGGAGATAAAGCGGGCATTAAAGCCAGCATTCGGGGCATTGATATGCTTTTGGAAGAAGGCATATCTATTAAAGTTGTTCTTCTTCCGGAAGGAGAAGATCCTGATTCGTTTGCAAAATCGCACAACGCAACTGATTTCCAGGAATATATAAAGGAGCATGAAACTGATTTTATTCGCTTCAAAACCGGCTTATTGCTAGATGAAGCGGGAAAGGATCCTATCAAACGAGCCACCTTAATAAAAGAAATAGTAAAAAGTATTTCGTTCATCCCTGAAAGAATTGTACGCGATGTATATATTAATGAGTGCAGTAGGTTGCTCGAAGTTGAAGCGCAACTGCTTTCGAACGAGACACTCAGAGTGATAGATGAACGAAGAAATTCTGTGCCTTCTGCAAATGAAGAAACATACAATAAGACAACTCAGAACACACTCAACTCAGTAACATCCACAAACCCGAATACAACAGAACTCAACTCACCGCCTCTTGAAAATACAGTAAACCAAGATGCAGACGAATATTCTGCAATAGAAGGCGGGGAAGCGGCCATCCTTGCAACTCACCGGGAAACTTTTGCTAAACGCAACCTTTTGTACGAGCAAGAAATTCTTATTATGAAGCTGCTCATCCGAAATGGAGAAAAGGTTATGTGCATCATAGAAGACGAAGAAGGAGAACAGCATGAATTACGCGTCGCTGATTTCATCAATTCCTCGCTCTTAGAAGATGGATTCGAACTACAAGATCCGATTCATCGCGCACTTTTAAATGAGATTTTAGTTCATATTGATGAGCCTAACTTTGAATGCGAACGTTTTCTTACACAACATCCGAATCAAAAAATCAGCCAACGGGCAAGCAATTTAGCCACTGAACAGTGGATATTGAGCCGAATGTATTCAAAGAATAAGCCTTTAGCTAATGAAGAATCCAAAGAGCGATTAGACGAGCAAGCGGTTCGACTAATCACGGATTTCAAGGAAATGGCTATCAGCTATGAAATGACAGCATTTCTCGAGAATTTGCAAGATCCTATTTATCAAGGTGACAGCAAAAAGATGGATGCAGCCTTAAAACGTTTTAAGGCTGTACAAGAGATACGTTGTGAACTCGAAAAAAGAACAGGAAGCCGCGTAATACCTCGCTGGAAATTATCCTAACTTTTAGTTCTTTGCTGTAAAAGAACTGTTCAAAGACAAAAAAAAAGAAATTTCTTACAAAGTAAGCGATAATTTAAAAAAAACTCCTTATTTTTGTGACTTGAATGCATTTACTGCTTTTTTTATAGAGCAGCAACCATGAGAAATAACTAACCAATATAATAAATTTAATTCATTATGAGAAAAGCATTTACTCTGCTTCTTTTCTTCATAAGCATCTGTGCGTTTTCACAACGCATTATGGAGAATCTTGATCGTGGACTCTTAGCACAAAAAGTATCAAAAGGGGTATACGTTAATTGGCGTATTACCGGACAAGAATGGTACGGCACTTCGTACAACCTGTATCGTGATGGTACTAAAGTAAATAGTGCACCTATTACTGGCGCCTCAAACCTTACTGATACAGAGGGTACTACGAGCTCTACATATACAGTAACCGCAATTGGTAGAGATGGCAAAGAAGGCGCTCCCTGTAAAGCAGTTAGTGTACTCACTAAAAACTATCGTGAGATTCCTCTAGTAGACCTCGGAATTGCCGGCTATGAGCCAAACGATGCTACTGTAGCTGATCTTGACGGAGATGGCGAAATGGAGATTATAATCAAACGCTTATATCCCAATTGGAGTCCGTCGGCCGCTTACTTCTCGCGACTTGAAGCATATAAGTTGAACGGAACCTTACTTTGGGCCATCAACGTAGGTCCTAATATTATTTCGGATGTAGAAGATAATATAGCTGCTTTCGATTTCGATGGAGATGGAAAAGCCGAAGTCTTTATGCGCAGCTCTGAAGGCACAATCTTTGGTGACGGCACACAAATTGGCGATACCGACAATGACGGAATTACCAACTATCGTAGTTATAGTTGGGGAGGTACCAACGGCGACTATCCGAATCATAGTACCTACCTTTGCAAAGGTCCGGAATTCCTCTCACTTATTGATGGAGAAACGGGTAAAGAATTAGATCGCGTTGATTATATTCCACGCACTTTTAATGGAAGAACAATGGAAGATATATGGGGTGACAGCTACGGACATCGTGCTAATAAGTTCTTTTTTGGTGCACCTTATTTAGATGGAAAAAAGCCAAGTTTATTTATTTCACGCGGTATTTATACACGCATTGTGATGCGCACTTATGATGTAGTCAACAAAAAGCTACAGTTTAAATGGGAATTCAATACCGACAATAATTCGGCCTATGCTTACCAAGGTAATCATAACTATACCATTGCAGACGCAGATGGAGATGGTTGTGATGAAATTATTTATGGTTCTATGACAGTGGATAATACTGGAAAAGGACTTTACTCTACAGGATTAGGACACGGTGATGCAATCCACGTAAGTGATTTCGATCCTTACGACAAAGGCACAGAGGTGTGGGCTTGCCACGAACACGAACCATACGGAACTAGTTTCCGGGATGCAGCTACAGGAGAAATATTAATCCGACACTCCACAGGCGGCGACTGCGGACGATGTGCTGCTGCCAATGTAACTAATGATTTCTCAGGAGCCGAACTCTGGGGAGGTAGCCAAATGTACTCTGCCGTAACACGCGAAACAACACCTGGAGCAACCAGTGGAGGTTCTGAGAACTTCCCGATTTATTGGGATGGCGATCTGCTACAAGAAACTTTCAACTATGTTTCTACAAGTAATATTGAAGGAAATGTATGGAAGTACGGAGTCGGTAATTTGATGACTACATCGGGAGCAGCGACTTGCAACGGCACAAAAGGAACTCCTTCTATGCAAGTAGATTTATATGGAGACTGGCGCGAAGAACTCATCATGCGTTCATCCGACAACAACAGTCTACGTATCTACACCACACAAACTCCTACCGAAAACAGAATTTATACCTTGTTACACGATATGCAATATCGTCAAGCAATTTGCTGGCAAATGTGCGGATACAATCAACCTCCTCACGTAAGCTACTTCTTAGGTGAACGTGAAAACATTCTACTTCCTCCTCCTCCGGTAATGAGCAACGACCGCTATGTACACGATGGAAGTAATTCATGGACTCCATCCTCCTTTACATACAACAATTCAGCAGCAACTTACAGTGATGGTGCAGAAGTTTTATTCGACCAGACAGGTACACAAACAGTAACGCTCTCAGGTGCAGTAGCTCCTAGCATCTTGTTTGTGAACAACACCACAGGAGCAAGCTATACCTTTACAGGAGGAAGCATCAGTGGCACTACAGAATTAAAAAAGCAGGGCTACGGATCACTCACTTTAAACTCAACACTGAACTATACAGGAACAACCGAATTGTGGGATGGACTTACCATCTTAAATAGCGATCTTAGCGCTTCGCCCATCCTAATGAAACGTTTCTCCGAACTAGAACTTCATGCTTCAGCAGCAAAAGGCATTACGCAAGAGTATGGATCAATCCTTCGTATTGGTGCTAATAATGAAAAAGCAAGCGTTACAGTTGGTGATTCACTTGTGATGCAGGCTGGAGCTGAATGGGATGCCGATATCTATGATACTGATTTCTCTGCCGACTTACTAAAAATAAATGGCAATTTAACAATCGCGGAAGGAGCCATGCTTCGTATTACACCTCATGCAAGCGGTAGCGCAATTCTACCGGGTGAATACACAATCGCTGAAGTCACAGGCGAAATCAACGGCTCTCTATTGAATGTTGTTATCAAAGGACTAGACGGTATTGCCGCCAGCCTCTCTGCTAAAGACGGAAAAATCATACTCACTATAAGCAATACCCGCGCAGCTACTACAGTTACATGGGATGGCGCTAACGATTCCGGATTATGGGATCTTGCCAAAACAAAAAATTTCTTGAACAATAGTGAAAGCGATCTCTTCGTAACAGGCGACCATATAACCTTCAATGATAATGCTACCTCAAAAACAGTAAATATAGGAAGTAGCGTTATGCCGGCTTCTGTTACAGTCGACAATACACAAGCTTATACATTTAGCGGTGACGGAGCGATTACCGGAGACGGCACATTTACTAAAAACGGCACAGGCTTACTTACTATCAATAATACGAACTCCTTTACAGGAAAAATAGAGTTGAATGCAGGTACAGTAGCTGTAAGCTCAATGGCCAATCCTTATGGAAATGGAGCATTGGGCGGGCTACGGACTAAAGCTGCTCAATTTGTAATCAACGGAGGTACCTTACGTAGCACTGGTACAGCCCTTTCCTCATCTGAACCAATGACGATTGGAGATAATGGAGCGACATTTAATACCGCATATGGCAATATAACGCTTAGTGGCACATTAATAGGCAAAGGCGTATTGACCAAAATCGGTAGTGGCTCACTTATATTAAGTGCAGCGAATACAAACAGCGGAGGTATTATGCTAAATACCGGCACATTAAGTATGGGAACTTGGAATGCTCGATTTGGCAGTGCGGGTTCTGCTATTGAATTAGGGAATGGCACCACTCTAGGAATATTTAACAATGATAATACTTCAGCTATTCCATACTTCAATTACGCAGTCAACATCGCCACAGGCAAAACGGCTTCCATAACCGGTGGCAACCGATGCGTTGTAGCAGGGTCATTAAATGGTGCAGGTACTATTAACTTCTATAGCCCTTATGTTCGTTGCGACTTCCAAGCCAACTGTACAAACCTGACAGGAACTCTGAATGTAACTGGAGCCAACTTCCGTTTAAACCAAGCAACCGATTTGTCAAATGCTACCGTTTCATTAGGATCCGGTTTAACGATGGGTCATTATACACAAGGTTCAGCGAGTGCTTTTTCTGCAACTACTAAAATAGGAGCATTAA
>JAGPIY010000005.1 GCA_018054715.1 Bacteroidaceae bacterium | reverse complement strand
GAAAGCTATAAAGCGCATGCTCTTCATTTCTTTTTATTTCTTTCTGCGAGTATGTGCCACTAAAGAGTGGAAGAAAGGCTCTCCATTTCTTGCGATGCATATGCACCACTTCAGTATACCAACTGCGATTGAAACTTCCCAATGAAAAGTGTTCCACTTCGATGCATCCGCAAATGTAGTTTTTATATTTTTGTGCTACGGTTAGTGATAAATCAATATCATAACAATGAAAACCATGTAATAGCTTTTCGTCGAAAGGATTCTCTTTCCAAATTCGACGTTGTAAAAAGAGTGCAAACCCATCGATGGTGATGCAGGGAGTGAAAGGAGCCGATATATTTTCGTGCCAAAAGTAAGGAGGTTTATTTTCTTTATGCTGCCATACATGGGCTATTTTGGAGTTTCTTATAGGTTGCGGCCAACCTGAGTAGCTATGCGATTTGATGTTGCTTCCGGCAAAACCTATTACTCCGCAAGTATCTTCTTGTAGCTTTTCTGCAAGTATATGTCCCCAGTTTGAAGTTCTTATTTGTACATCTTCATGTACAAATAAGAGATAAGGGTAAATCGACTTAGATGCACATTCATTGTAAACTGTTGCAATGGGACGAGAGTCTTTTCTATTATCGCAGGCAATCATTTCAAAAGGTGTTCCAATTGTCTCTGCTATATTTTTGTGCAAGGCTGCTAAGCGTTCGGGGTAGATACTACAAACTATTATAGAAAACATATCTGCTTTGGTGCAAAGGGTTTATTATTTGGTACAAATGTATAAAAAATAACGGTAGCATAGATTGTTTTTCTAGTTATAATTATCCTTTTTGTAAATTTATTGCCATCTGTCTGAATCTTTATTTATTTGTTTTGTAAACTTTTTTAGTTTAATGTCTTTTGAATAAAAGAATGCTAATTGACTTTTAATAGGCTGTTTGTATCTGATTATCAGTATGTTGTGGCCTCGTAAAAACTTCAGCATCTTTTGATAGAAACTTCAGCACCTTTTTGGAAAAACATGCTGAAGTTTCTTTAAAGACTTCAGCATGTTTTTATCAATTCTTGCTGAGCTAATTTTACGGCTGCTGTATTGTTACTATATTTTACTTGCATGGCGGCTCTTTTCTCTGAATATCCTCATAAATAAGGATTGTTGTGTTTACAGAAAGGCCGTACCTTTGCCGATAGGATTAACGAAAGAATGAAATGAAAAAATTAATTACAATTTTATTGTGTATGTTAGCTGTGCTTCAAGCACAAGCAGGTAATGAGAAGGATGCAAATCGTGCGATATGGACCGACTCTTTACAAGTAGTAGATCTTGAAACCGTACTTGTAGTATTCTCACCAAAGGAACACGCAAAACTAAGAGACTTGCCTACCGCAGTGACTCTACTATCGGAAGAGCAGATGAAACAGAATGGAATAGACGATATAAAAGATCTTACTGCTCTTTCGCCTAGCCTTTATATTCCCGACTATGGATCGCGTCTTACTTCTGCAATTTATTTGCGTGGGGTGGGATCACGCCTCAACAGTCCTTCTGTTGGATTGTATGTCGACAATGTGCCGTTTCTCAATAGTGCGGCTTACGATTTCTCGTTTGCAGACGTCGACCGTATTGACATTCTTCGTGGCCCGCAAGGAACCTTGTACGGCTGTGGAGCAATGGGCGGTTTAATTAAGGTGTATACAAAATCGCCAATGAATTATCAAGGTACTGATGTGCATCTTTTGGCTTCTTCGTTAAATCGATATGGGGCGGCATTGACTCATTACCATCATTTAACCGATCACTTTGCTTTTAGTGTAGGTGGGTATTTCGATTTCGATAAGGGACATTTAAAGAACACCTATTTAAATAAGAATGCCGATAAAGGAAACACGGCAGGTGGACGATTGCGTGCTGTCTGGAAGTTGACTCCTGCATGGACACTTGATGCAAATGTGGATTACCAGTATTCAGATCAGTTGGGATATGCCTATGCAGCTTACAACAAGTCGACCGGCAAACGAACTTCTATTGCTTATAATGACAATTGTTCTTATTATCGCAATTTGCTGAATACCAGTGTGCGCGCTGCTTTCGAAGGCGTTGACTTCGATTTTACTTCGGTGACAGGTTATCAGTGGTTGCGTGATTGTATGCACATGGATCAGGATTTTACTTCGACTGATGTGTATACACTTCAGCAAAAACAAAGAATGCATACGTTGACCGAAGAGGCTACTTTTAAAAGTAAAGGTTTAAATAGGAAGTGGGATTGGTTGATTGGAACTTTTGCTTCGTATCAAAATCAACGAACAAATTCACCAATGACTTTTAAAAGTGAAGGCATTCAACAGAATATAGAAGCGGGTGTGAATAAAAATCTGCCTGCCAAGTTTGGCATGGTATTCGATGTGACGACCGATGAACTGCCCGTGAATAGTAGTTTTAAATCGCCTGTACTGGGTACTGCACTCTTTCATCAATCGTCATTTAATAATTTATTGGTCGAAGGGCTTAGCCTCACTCTTGGAGCTCGCTTGGATTATATGCATCATGAATTTACATACACCTCTTCGTGCATTATGCCTTATTCTTTGCCGATGAGTGCAATGGGCTACCAACTTGAACTGGGTAATACGTTGAATTCGATTCTTGAGGGTACGTTGAAGGATGATTATTTACAATTGCTGCCGAAGGCTGCGTTGACGTATCATTTCGATTCCGACAACTTGATGTATGCTTCGGTTGCAAAGGGTTATCGTTCGGGCGGTTATAACTTGCAGATGATTTCCGACTTGATGAGCAATGAGATGCAGGTAGGTATGATGGAGCAGGTAAAGGAAAAATTGCAAGCGGAGATGGTTAAAGCGGGAGCTCCAACCTCTGTGGCAGGGATGGTTTCGGGTATGATTCCTGCGGGTGAGCGCATGGATGTAAAGAAGAGTATGACTTATAAGCCGGAATATTCGTGGAACTATGAATTGGGTACTCATCTTTCGTTGTGTGAACATCGTATGAGTTTGGATGCGGCTATCTATTATATGGATACGCGCGATCAGCAAATTGCTCGTTTCGCTGATAGTGGTTTGGGACGTATGATGGTGAATGCCGGACGTAGCGAGAGCTATGGAGCTGAATTGACATTGTTAGCCCAATTGACTTCTTGCTGGAGTGCTACGCTTAATTATGGTTATACACATGCTACTTTTACCGATTATGAAGATGGTTCTACTACTACAAATGAGGCAGGTGAAAAAGTACAGGTGAATTATGATGGTAATTATGTTCCTTTCATCCCTCAGCATACTTTGAATGCCACCTTACGCTATCATATTCCTTGTGTAGAGGGCGCTTTTTTTCAAAAGGCTTCTGTGGGGATGAATTATACGGGTGCCGGACGTGTTTATTGGACGGAGAAGAATGATGTTTCACAAAACTTTTATAACCTTTTGGGAGCTGACTTTACGCTGACAAAAGGCATTTGTGAAATCACTGTTTGGACGAAGAATGTGTTGAACTCCGATTATAATTCGTTCTGCTTTAATAATTCTACTTCTTCTGACAAATTCTTTGCGCAGCGGGGTATACCTTTCCAAATAGGAGCTGATTTGCGATTCCGCTTTTAAAGTATTTCGGTTACTTATTAAATTAAGGTGTGTCAAGTTTACTTTCGGCACACCTCGATTTTTTATATGGAGAAGAGGATAGGAGAGTAGATAAACTATTTCGAAAAGAATTCTTCTAGTTTCTTTTGTGCTCCGGCATGTCCTTTTTCTGCTGCTTTCTCAAGCCATTTTTTAGTTAACTTTTTACTCTTTTTTACTCCGGTACCGTTATAATAAAGTAAACCAAGTTGATATTGTGCATCAACAAAACCTCCTTCAGCAGCTTTCTGAATCCATATTGCACCCTCTTTTTCATCGTAGTTTGTACCAATGCTGTGTAGGTAGCATTCTCCTAAATTATGTTTGGCTTGCAGATCCCCTCTACTGGCTGCTTGCTTATATAAATAGAATGCAGCTGATGGGTTCTCTTCTATGCCATCTCCAAAATAGTAGCAAAGTGCTAAATTGCACATGGCATCGGTAGAGCCATGATCGGCGGCTGTACGGAACCAACGAACGGCTTCTACCTTATTTTGTTGCACTCCGTCTCCAAAGAAATAACATTTCCCTAAATTACATTGTGCTTGAACGATACCAGAATCTGCAGCCATACGGTACCAACGGGCGGCCTCTACTTTATTTTGTTCTACCCCGGCACCTAAAGCATAGCATTGCCCTAAATTAAATTGGGCTGCGGAATACCCTTGTTCTGCAGACTTTTTAAACCAGTAAAAAGCTTTTTCTAGGTCTGGAGTTTGAGTTTCAAATACTTGGTTTTTATAAGAAAGCTCTCCGGTATAACAATAGCAGCCCATGGTGTATTGGGCCTGTTTATCGCCTCTAGCTGCTCTTATTTCCAAATCGTGTGCAGAAAGAGTCGCACAGAAAAGGATGAATAGAAGAAATAGAAAACGAAAAGGATGATTCATGGTAAAAATAGATTAGGCAGGTTTAAATAGGTAGGAGACTTTGGTGTGTAGTTAGCAAACGTCAACTGTCTTCGATGGTGGATTTCTTGCTTCCGCTTAGTAGCCCTTCATTGGCTAGCTCTGAAAGTGCACGGGCCAATGATGGTCTGGCTACCCCTAGAATGTTGGCTACTTCTTGTTGGTTCTTAATATCTCCATGTATATGCAGATAGTTTATTAAACGTTCTTTCAAGCTTTGCAGGGCAAATGAGTTGACTTTTTTACTGAGAAAGATACTGCGATCAGAAATGATGCGAAGAAAGTTTTCCATAATTAAAGTTTCTTTGTGCATTAACTCTAGAAAGTCTGTTTTGTTGATTGCAAGCACTTCACAAGTCGTTAGGGTTTCAATGTTTACCGGGAAACGATTTTCAGTGGCAAAAATAAATGCAGGAGCTAAAGCACGTGGCCCTTCGATGGTTTCTATGGTAAGCTGTTTTCCTTCTGCGTTAGTCATGTGCGTGCGTACTTTGCCTTTATACAAAATGAATAGTGATTGGCAGAGACTGCCTTGCAAAGCGATAAATTGATTCGTTTTGTAGCTTCGTAAGGCATTTGGAGCAGTAGAAAGAAAGTTGCGTAAGGTTTCCTCTTTCACATCTTTGAAGATGGGGGCGTTTAAAAGTTCTTTAATTTCCATAGTTACAAAGATAGAATTAAGTCTCTAATTATTGTTCTTAATTTTCGTTTTTAACTTTTATTAAAAGGCATTGTCACATATGTGACAGTTTATCTCTTTGAAAAGCCGCAACTTTGCCCTCGAATTAAAACGATAGATAATATGAAGCGGACTATAATAAAAATTGATGAGGCGAAATGCGATGGTTGTGGCCTTTGCGTAAAAGGATGTCATGAAGGAGCTTTGCAATTGATTGACGGGAAGGCAACCATGGTGAGTGAACTTTATTGCGATGGCTTAGGGGCCTGCATTGGCGATTGCCCTCAAGGAGCTATTACACTAGAGGAACGTGAAGCTACCCCTTATAATGAACAGTTGGTAATGGAGCGTCTCATCCCGAAGGGAGAGAAGGTGGTGCAGGCTCATTTGAAACATTTATTTGAACACGATCAGTCGGATCTTTTACAGGAGGCTGTCGATATTCTTCAGAGAAATCAGTTGCCGATTCCTCAGTTTAAGTCGCCTGCTATAGCTGTTGCCCCTGTTTCTCATTCTGGGGGAGGATGCCCTGGAAGTAAGAGTTTCTCCTTTCACTCTCAAGCGGATAAGAGCAGTTTATCCCCTTTGGTTTCTACTGAAACATCGAATAGTGAGTTGCAGCAATGGCCGGTGCAGTTGCATCTGTTGTCGCCTACAGCTCCTTATTGGAAAGGTGCAGATCTCTTACTTGCAGCTGATTGTACAGCGTATGCAGTAGGAGGTTTTCATTCCCGTTTCTTAAAGGGCAAGCGTTTGGCTATTGCGTGTCCTAAGTTGGATGATGGCTTGGCGGTTTATATGGAAAAGATTACGACAATCATTGATGAAGGCGGCATAAACACGTTGACGGTAATGATTATGGAAGTGCCTTGTTGTGGTGGACTGCTGCATTTGTGTCAGCAAGCGATAGCCAAGGCCACAAGGAAGATGCCATTGAAGTTGATTCGAGTAAGTATACAAGGCGAGATTTTAAATGAAGAATGGGTATAAATTGTTTTACACTAAAATAGAAGAAATATGAATGAAAAAATGTTTTGTTTCCAATGTCAGGAGGCTGCAAAAGGTACAGGTTGTGTTTTAAAAGGAGTCTGTGGCAAAGAAAGTCAGACCTCAGCTATAATGGATTTACTGCTTTTTGTAGTGAGAGGTGTTTCGGTAGCGGCCAACGGGTTGCGCGAAAATTCGATAGCAGTCGACAAGGAGGTTAATCGTTTTGTGATTGATGCGTTATTTATAACCATCACTAATGCAAATTTCGACGATGACAGTATTAAACGGAAGGTTGATGAGGGTATCGAAATTCGGAATAACTTAATTTCTCAGGCTAAAATAGCTGATATTGCTTTACCTCTTATCGATGAGTTGCAATGGGAGGGTTTGACTTCTCAATATGAAGAAAAGTCGCTTCAAGTAGGAGTGCTGCGTGAAACGAATCAGGACGTTCGCTCGTTGAAGGAACTTATTGTGTACGGTTTGAAAGGAATGGCGGCTTATATGGCTCATGCTATGGATTTGGGTTATGATGAGGCTTCGATACATGGCTTTATGTATAAGGCTTTGAGTGACATTACTAGTAAGAATTTATCAGTCGATGAGTTGGTTGCTCTTACTTTACAGGTGGGTGAGTTTGGCGTTAAAACGATGGCGCTTCTTGATGAGGCGAATACTGGTTCGTATGGACATCCTGAAATTACGGAAGTCAACATTGGGGTACGTGGCAATCCCGGTATTTTGATCAGTGGACACGATCTAAAAGATATGGAAGAGCTGCTTGAGCAGACTGAGGGTACGGGTATTGATGTGTATACTCATGGTGAGATGCTTCCGGCTCATTATTATCCGGCTTTCAAGAAATATACTCACTTTGTAGGCAACTATGGAAATGCATGGTGGAAACAGCGTGAGGAGTTTACTTCGTTCAACGGCCCTATTCTATTTACAACGAATTGTATTGTTCCTCCATTCGGTAGCTCTTCTTATATAGAGCGCATGTATACTACTAATTCGGCCGGTTATCCGGGATGTAAGCATATTGAACGAGGTGCAGATGGACGAAAAGATTTCTCGGAGATCATTGCTCAGGCTAAATCTTGTTTGCCTCCTGTAGAGATTGAAAAGGGAAAGATCATTGGCGGATTTGCTCATAATCAAGTACTTCAACTCGCCGATAAAGTGGTAGATGCAGTGAAAAGTGGTGCAATACGTAAATTTGTGGTGATGGCGGGCTGTGATGGCCGCATGAAGAGTCGTGATTATTACAAGGATTTTGCATTGGCTTTGCCTCAAGATACCGTGATATTAACGGCTGGTTGCGCGAAGTATCGCTATAATAAGTTGGCTTTGGGTGATATCAATGGCATTCCTCGCGTATTGGATGCAGGACAATGTAATGACAGCTACTCGCTTGCAATTATTGCACTTAAACTGAAGGAAGTTTTTGAGTTGAACGATATTAACGAGCTACCTATTGTATATAACATTGCTTGGTATGAACAAAAAGCGGTTATCGTATTGCTTGCTCTGTTGAGCTTAGGGGTGAAAAAGATCCACTTAGGTCCAACGCTTCCAGCCTTCCTTTCGCCGAATGTGGCTCAAGTTCTGATTGCTAATTTCGGCATCGCAGGAATTGATAGTGTAGAGAATGATATAAAAGAGATGATTGAAGCGTAAATTATTTTTTTACAGAATAAAAGAGAGGATGTGTTCTAAATTCATCCTCTCTTTTATTGCTTTATTTCTTATTTCTCTTAGATTATATTTCTACTCTTCTACATTACATCCATTGAAATGGTATTCTGTTTTTGCTTTTTCCGGTGGAACAGTAAAATAGGTACAGAGTGCGCTAGTGCAAAGTTCGTTCTTCTCGTTACGTAGTTCGCATTCTACAAAAACGATATTTCGTTTTCTTTCTTTTATACGGGCACGAAGGGTGAGTTGTTTGTCGAGAGTGCTTACCGACTTGAGATAATTGGTTTCCATTCGTGAGGTTACACCGGTGGTTTGTAGAGCAGAGAAAATACGCCATGCAGCGATTTCATCAAGCAATACGGATTGAATGCCCCCGTGCAGAACATTTATCCAGCCTTGATAGTGTGTGCTTGGTTTCCAAAAGCAAACCACATCATTCCCGTCTTCATAAAATTCCATTTTTAAACCTATTGGATTGTGAGGAGAACAGCCAAAGCAGTCGTAACCTTCAAGGTCTAAAAAAGGGTTGATTAGTTTCTTCATATTTAATTATATTCGTAATAGAACCAATAAGTACCTCGGAACTCTGTATTTTGTAATGCCATGCGACGCTCATCTATGCTGTGATGCTGATTGCGAAGTCTTAAATAGTGCTGAAATCGTTTACGTAAGTTTGAATCTTTAATGAGATTTGGTTGTTCTGGATGAAGAAGGGTGTATAAAGCATATGCTTCAAGGTAATGTGTAGGAAGTGGTTTACCTTTACCTTCATTTTGTGCATATTTTGCTAGTAAAGGCATGAAATCTTCCAGGTCTTTATCTAGTAACTTTCTTATAAGAAGCAAATCGGCTTTGGCCTGTTTGTTTTGTGTTTCACCCATTGCCTCGTTTAGTCCTTTTGTTCCATAGAGTTGTGGATAGGTGAAGATACGTTCTGCAAGGCTGCCATCTTGTAGAAGAGCTTCATTGCGGAGTCGCGTCATTTGCAGTGATGGACGGGGATTTGTAGAGTCAATACTAAGAACTTCAGTAAGTTTCTTCGATTCTACTGCGCGAAGCATAGAGGCTTCATCGCGTAAGCTTTGTTTTAATGGCGATAATAATCCGACTAGAAACAATAAAAAGCAAAAAAGGGCGAGATTGTATGTGCGCCAAGTGGAAAAGTTTCGAATGCTCTCGCGTAATTCTCGATTCCGATGACTGGTAGTCAATAGTGATTTACTTGCATAAATAAAGAAAAGTATTAATGCTGTTCCACCTACAATAGCCTGATGAATAAGGATATTCTCTTTGTTAAATCCATCTTCTCCTATCCATACGAGCAGTAATAAACCGGCTAGTGAAGGGAAATAAGTGAGGAGTAAGAGACGAGTTTCAATATGAAAAAGAAGTCGTAATAATAGTTGTGTACTTTGTAGTGCTAGCACCATTAATCCTGCAATAATAAATGGTGAAATTGTTGTTTCTAGACCGACCATTTTAGCATATTCGTTTCCTAAAAAGCCCAATAAATCGGGAAATCCTAGCAAGAGAAATAGATAGCTGTACCCACTAAATAGCACAGCAGCCATACGGCGTACCCAGTATGTAAGGCGATTTTCGTAACTGGAAGAAGGGCTCATGAAATGAAATTATACAAAGTAAAATAAAAAATAGCGAATGCCAAAATAGTACAGATGAGAATATAGGATGGGAGTTGAAGTGAGGGACGAAAAAAGATTTCGTCCCTACTTGATATCATTATCCTTTTTTACGTCTTAACACAACGGCAGAACGTGCCGGAAGATAAAGTTTCAACCATCCTTTTTTCTCCTTTTTATAGAGTGGGTCGTAGTTTGTAAAATGTTCTATGCTGTCATCAGCAAAACCGTTTCCACCAAATTCTACGGCATCGGTATTCAGTAAGACTTCGTAAGAGCCTTCTGGCATGAGGAAACCATAGTCGACAAACGATTGTGAAGGGCTAAAGTTGAAAACAAACAAGAGATCTTTGTGAGCATAGGCTAGTACTTGGTCTCCATCGTTATGCCAAACTTCTTGTACCGGAGCAGATTCAATTCCGTTTTGACTTTTCAGTAATTCAATCATTTTCCGGTCGAAATCGCCTAAGTATTGATAGCAAAGAGTATCTCGATCGACTAAGCTCCATTGACGTCGTGCGTATTTATAGCTCCAGCCATTGCCTTCACGTGGAAAATCGATCCACTCAGGATGCCCGAATTCATTACCCATGAAATTAAGATATCCACCGTTGATAGTAGAGGCTGTGATTAGACGGATCATTTTATGCAATGCAATGCCTCGATGTACGATGTAATTTTCATCCCCTTTCTGGAAATGCCAATACATGTCGGCATCTACCAGTCGGAAGATAATTGTTTTGTCGCCGACTAATGCTTGATCGTGACTTTCACAATATGAAATTGTTTTCTCATCTTTGCGTCGATTGGTTACTTCCCATAAAATAGCTGACGGCTTCCAATCTTCATCAATATGTTCTTTAATGGTTTTGATCCAATAGTCCGGAATGTTCATTGCCATCCGATAATCAAAACCATAACCACCATCTTCGAATCTAGCAGCTAAGCCCGGCATTCCGGAAACCTCTTCTGCAATAGTAATCGCTTTTGGATTAACTTCGTGAATAAGCTGGTTAGCTAGGGTTAGATAGCAGATCGCATCATCATTTTGATGTCCGTTAAAATAATCTCCGTAGTCGCAAAACGCTTCGCCTAGCCCATGGCTATGATATAACATCGAAGTTACTCCGTCAAATCGGAATCCGTCGAAATTGAATTCATCTAACCAGTATTTGCAATTTGAAAGCAGAAAATGGAGTATCTCATTTTTGCCGTAGTCGAAGCAGAGCGAATCCCATGCTACGTGTTCGCGGCGCTCTCCTTGAGCAAAGAATTGGTAGGGATCTCCTGCAAAATTAGCTAATCCCTCAAGCTCGTTTTTTACTGCATGTGAATGAACAAGATCCATAATTACAGCTACTCCTAAACGATGTGCTTCGTCGATGAGCTCTTTTAACTCCTCGGGTGTACCGAACCGACTGGAAGCAGCAAAGAAGTTACTTACATGGTATCCAAAGCTCCCATAATAAGGATGTTCCTGTATAGCCATAATCTGGATACAGTTATAACCGGCTTTTACAATCCGGGGGAGTATGTTTTCGCGAAATTCATTGTAAGTGCCTATGCCTTCTTTCTCTTGCGACATGCCGATGTGGCATTCGTAAATAAAAAGAGGGCTCAGTGAAGGCTTAAAGTTCTTCTTTTTAAAGATATATGGTTGTTGCGGCTCCCAAACTTGTGCAGAAAAGATGTAAGTTTCGTTATCTTGTACAATACGACGTGCCCATGCAGGGAGACGTTCACCGTGTCCGCCTTCCCAATATATGTGCATCTTATATAAATCTTCGTGATGAATGGCTGTTTCAGGAAGTTTTAATTCCCAAACGCCATTTCCTTTTGATTTGAGGGAATATTTCTCATTTTCTTGCCAGTCATTAAACATTCCTACAAGGTAAATCTTAGTCGCGTTTGGAGCCCATTCTCGAAAAATCCATCCTGAAGTTGTGTGGTGCAGGCCAAAATATTCATGTCCATTAGCAAAATCAGATAGGCGGATTTTGCCATTACGAGTCAGTTCTTCTTCTTTTTCTATGGCGTGTTGATGACGACCGTTAATTGCACCTTTATAAGGTTCTAGCCAAGAGTCGCTTTTGATTATAGCTAGTTCTTGCTTACTGATTTTTAAATCGCTTTTCATAAGGTGGAAGGGTGTTAATTTGTTTTCAATAGAATCAAGCTTTTATTTTTACAATCACTTTTTTTACCCCAATAGGGGTGATCCCGGGAGCATGTGCATCGCTAGGGAAGAAAATGGCAAACATGCCGGGCTCTATTGTTAAGTAATTATTGGCAAGGCCTTTATAAAAGGCGATGTCTTTTTCGGAGTTGTAAGGGGCAAGTTCCTCTAAACATGTGGCTGTAGGGGTATAGCCCATAATCTCTGTATCCGAGAGAGGTATCTGGATATCGATAAAGTTTTTGTGCGCCTCTAATTTTGCCTCTTCTTTTGTTTTGGGCTGAGTTTGAGCTACATTTACGATAAGTTCATTGCTCTTTAGTACAGTTTTACCAATTTCTTCATGCGTGAAATTGTGCGCAAGAAGGTAAGTAATTGCTTCTGCGAAAAGAGGATTGATGGAAGCATACTGTGCTAAGTTTTCAATGCGGTCTATGATCATAATTTAATCTCTTTAAAGGGTTGTTTTATGAGTAAAGATTTTGAGAGCCATCGGTGAATGGTTTCATCCTACAAATGTAGGAATTCTTTTCCTTATTCTCGCATGTTTTGTATTGTTTTTAGCAAATAAGGATGCATTTTCCCGTTGGAAGCTAAGACTTCTTCGCTGTTGTAGAATAAATCTTCGCCCTTGAAATCTGTGATTTTTCCTCCGGCCTCACGTAGAATGAGACTAGCTGCTGCAATATCCCATGGCCCTAAAAGGCTTTCAATGCGCCCTTCAAATCGTCCTGCAGCAATGTAACAAATTTCTGCAGCGCAGGCTCCCATTAAGCGCAGTCCCATGGCTTTACCATAAAGATTTTCGATTAAATGATGAGCCATAGGTTTGTATTTTTGCCATTGGTACGGAAAGCCAAGCCCTAGAAAAGCTTTGTCTGCATCGTCTACTTCGCTTACATGTATTGTTTCACTACCTGCTGGGGTGGTTAGTATGGCGCCTCCACCTTTATACGCCGAATATAGTTCGCATCGGCAAACTTCTAATACCACTCCGATTAACATCTCTTTTTGATTGCATAACCCGATTGATACGCAATAGGGTGCTGTATTATGAATAAAGTTGGTAGTGCCATCTAGTGGGTCAATTAGCCAATAATAAGGAACATCTTCGGTTGTATGATGTTCTTCTTCTGCAATAAAACCCGCCTCCGGAAGGAGCTTTGAGAGCTGATTTACAATTTGTTGTTCAGATTCTTTATCTACATAGGAAACGTAATCATGTATTCCTTTAATTTCAATACGTGAGGGATCGAACTTCTGTCGTTCATCATGTAAAAATTTTCCCATCTCAAGGGCAAGCTCTGAGACTTGTTGGGTGAGGAGCTCTAAGTCAAGTTCCGTTTTAGTATTCGGTTTCATTTTGCAGCTTGTTTGGTAATTACTTCTTAGGCTACAAAGATAGAAAAGATTTGTGAAGTGAACAAATCTTATTCGGCTTTTTATACGAATGTACGGAAAGCTTTTTTTAATAAAAAGAGGACTTGTTATTTCTAAAACAAGCCCTCTTTTTATTCGTGTTTTGCAAATTAACTTCTTTTCTGCAAACAAATTCTTCAGTTTAATAGAACCAACGTACGTAGCAGAAGTCCTGACGATGGGGTAGGTCTATATGCTTAGGATACATACGATAAGCCACTTTAAAAGCACCGGCTTTTGCAATGCTATGCTGTAGCTGGAAGGTATATAAGTTGCCTTCTCTTTTTATCAAATTGAAAGGCTCTTTTTCAAGGATACATTCTTGTCCGTTTTTGTCGTTATATGCCGTGATGAGCTCAATGCCGATGGCATCTTCAAGTCCCTTCTCGTCAATAACATAAGTGATGATGTATTCTTTTCCCCGATCGGTTATACCTTCCAGAATGCTTTCCTCTTTAGATGAAGAAACTACTTCAATCTGATCCCATTTGCTGTCGACAAGTTCTTTCCAAGCGGCCAATTCTTTTGCTCTTTTGTAATTGTCTGCTACAAGTACTTTTCTCCGTTTGGCTAATTTGTTATAGAATTTAGCGTAATAATCATCGAGTTGTCGTTTCATTGTATAATGAGGCGCAATTGTGTTGATCGATTTTTTGATCGATTTAACCCATCCTTCAGAATATCCTTTCTCCTTATTATCATAATAAAGAGGTGCAATTTCGTTCTCTAAAATATTGTAGATAGTAGCTGCATCAAGTTGATCTTGGTGCTCCTGGTTTTGATAGGTGCGCTCATCGGTTAAAGCCCAACCGGCTCCTTCTCTGTAGCCTTCAAGCCACCAACCATCGAGAACGGAGAAGTTTAACACTCCATTCATAAGAGCTTTTTCTCCAGATGTTCCAGAGGCTTCAAGTGGGCGTGTTGGGGTATTCATCCAAATGTCTACTCCTGAAACAAGGCGACGTGCCAAGGTCATATCATAGTTTTCTAGGAATATTATTTTTCCAACGAATTCCGGTTGACGGCTAATTTCTATGATGCGTTTAATTAAACCTTGTCCGGCACCATCGTGCGGATGAGCTTTTCCTGCAAACAAGATTTGTACAGGTCGATTTGGATTGTTTACGATTTTCGACAAGCGATCCAAATCAGTGAAAAGCAAATGTGCACGTTTATAAGTAGCAAATCGACGTGCAAAACCAATGGTCAGTGCATCGGGATTTATTTTTTCTAATAATGAAACGATGCGTGCCGGATCGCCTTGGTTTTTCAGCCAGTTTTCTTTAAATTGAAGTCTGATATATTCTATCAATTTATGCTTAAGTGCAATACGGGTATTCCAAACTTCTTCATCGCTGACTTTATTAATTCCGTTCCAAATGTTTTCGTTGCTTTGATCGCTTGCCCATGAAGGTTCAAAATACTTCTGATAAATGGCTTTCCATTCAGAAGCTGTCCAAGTTGGCATATGTACCCCATTAGTTACATATCCTACATGAATTTCTTCAGGGAAGTATCCCTTCCAAATTGGTGCAAACATTTCTTGTGACACTTTGCCGTGTAACATACTTACTCCATTAACTTCTTGTGAAGTATTGCAAGCAAATACCGACATACAGAAGCGCTCTCCCGAATCACCTGGGTTATTGCGTCCCATATCCATGAATTCATTCCATGTAATACCTAGGCGTTGAGGATATCCACTCATGTATTTACCGAATAAACCTTCGTCAAAATAATCATGTCCTGCCGGTACTGGAGTATGTACTGTATATAATGATGAGGTACGAACTAATTCAATCGCTTCGTTAAAACTCAGGCCTTGAGCTACATAGTCACAAAGACGTTGCACGTTGATTAACGCAGCATGTCCTTCATTGCAATGATATATATCCTGTTCAATGCCTAAAGCTTTTAAAGTTAGAATGCCGCCAATGCCAAGTAGAATTTCTTGCTTTAGTCGGTTCTCCCAATCACCTCCATAGAGCATGTGGGTGATAGAACGATCGAATTCGCTATTGAGTTCATTGTCTGTATCTAATAAGTAAAGTGATATGCGTCCTACATTTACTCTCCAAATATAGGCTTGCACAAAATAATCCATATAAGGAACTGCTACAACAAGAGGTTTTCCCTCTTTGTCAAAAACACGTTCTAGTGGTAAATTATTAAAATTAGAGGCATCGTAATTTGCGATTTGTTGACCATCCATCGATAGACTTTGGTTGAAATAACCATACCGATAGAGAAAGCCAATTGCGCAGAGGTTTACATTGCTGTCTGAAGCTTCTTTTAAATAATCTCCAGCTAATACGCCTAAACCACCGGAATAAATGTGTAGAACAGTAGTTAAACCGTATTCCATGCTGAAGTAGGCAATAGAGGCACGGCTGCTATCTGGTTTTACATCCATGTAAGTGCGAAAATCGGCATATACATTGTCGATGCGCTTTAGCATAGTCTTATCTTTTTCAATAGCTTCAAGCTTTTCAAAATTAAGACCTTCGAGTAGAGATACTGGATTTTGGCCGCACTCTTTCCAAAGTACAGGATCCATGTCCTTAAACAGTTTAGTAGCTTCGCCATTCCATGACCACCAAATATTATGAGCAAGCTCAGAGAGTTTCTCTAACTTGGGAGGGAGCGTCGATTTTACTGTAATTCCTCTCCAATTTGGAGTATTTACATTACTTGTCTTAATCTTCATAATGTGTATTATTTAATTAATAATTATTTTTTTTTCTTCTTTCTTCTGCATTTCTTAATGCAATATCATAAGCCTCGTAATAGTATTCTATGAAATTCTTCCAAAGAGCTTTTCCTGCGATAGATGCTGCGGCTTTACGGATACTTCTTACTTCGGTGATTTCCTTTTCAGAAAACTCAAGTATTTGATTTTTTGTTTCTTCAGCTACTTCAAAATAATTGTAGTCTGAACGATGTATAACTGCCACTCCCTCCTCTAAACCTTTCCACTCTTTCAGTGTTTTTACCCACAGGCCAAAGCCGGAGAGGTCTGTTGTAATAGTCGGTACATGAAAGGCTATGCTTTCTAAAGGCGTATATCCCCAAGGCTCGTAGTAGGAAGCGTAAACGCTAAGATCAAGTCCTATAAGGTAATCGTAATAATGCTTATTGAATATTCCATCATTTCCGTCGAGGTAGCAAGGAACAAAGACTAGTTTCACATTATCTTTTAAAGAATTGTGTAAGTTTAATCCACGTAACATATTCAGCAAACGATCATTGTGCATTTCGTGTAAAGTATGCGTAATAAACGGCATGCTAAGCGGAGTGCTATAGAGTTCTTTGCTGGCAAGGCGTTCTTGCAGATCGGTACGGGGTGCTTTTACCCATCCCGGTACAGTAACTAAAGCAACCACTTTTCTTTGAAGCTTTTTATCGCTGTTTAACCGACTCATTGCCTCTAAAAAGACGTCAATACCTTTGTTCTGAAATTCATAACGTCCACTAGTGCCCACAAGTAAAGTGGTATCGTCTAATTCATCTCCCAGTAATTTGTTTACTACGTTTAAGATAGTTCGACGCGCTTGTTTACGACGTGTTGCAAAAGTAGAATTTAATGGTACAAAGTCGTCCTCAAACCCATTCATAAGTACTTTGTCACACTTTCTGCCTAGTAAGACCTCACATTCGCGACCGGTAATTTCACTTACGGTAGTAAAGCAATCTACATAGTGGGCTGTTGCCTTTTCAATGGAGTGCTTTGCTTCCATATTCAGTTCACGTGCCATTTGATCACCATTATAGGCAAATAAATAGTCGTAAAGTGGTTTTTGATTACCCGCAATACTGCGTCCAATGCTAGTTGCGTGAGTTGTGAAAATAGTCGCAATTTCGGGACATGTTTTCTGTACATGCAATGCTCCCAGACCAGTCATCCATTCGTGTGCTTGATAGATTGCTTTATCGTTTTCTGTAAGATTAAAACGAAAAAAGCTTTCTACGACCAATGCAGCAGCGTATGAAAACATTGAAGCTTCATCGTAATCACCGTATCCGTGTAGTGAATCTACTCCAAAGTCCTCCCAAGCCTGTCCGTAAATTTGATCTTTTTGTGTATAATAGGGTTGAAAGTCAACTAGAATAACAATTGGCTTGCCAGGGATATTCCAGCGCCCAACACGTATTGCAAGGTTGTCTTGCAATGTTGCATATTGTTTCCATGCGGCACAAAGTTCCTGACTTTCTATGAATAGTGGGTTCTCTTTATCTTGCTCAAGATCAGGGCCAATGAAAATAACGTGATCTTTAAATTTTGTTTGAAGCGTATTTGCTCTTGTTGAAAGAACGGTATAAATACCACCAACTTTATTACACACTTCCCAGCTGCTTTCAAAAATGTAGCTAGGTGTTATTGTGTTCCTCGTCATGCTTAATAATAATATGTATAATTTGGAGGCAAAGTTACATTATTTTTTTGTAAGTGCTACTATTTTATATATTTATTTCACATTATTATTAGTTATAGATGCTTTTATTTTGAGACTATTTTTTTAGTAAATAACATATTGTTATTTTTTTACTTTGTCGAAACTATTCAGTAACAGATGCATGTTTGGGAATAATAATTTTGCAAAGAAAGAATCGAGCTCAGGTAAGTTTCGCCGATCGATCATACCTGCTCGCATTACATAAAATGACAGATCTGCTATACGTGCAGAAACAACGGCATCTGCTACTAGTCTTGCCGGCACGCTATCAATAATAATAAGATCAAACTCTTTTCCTAATTGGGTGATTAGTTCTTCCCAGCGCGGACTGCTGAGTAGCTCAGAAGGATTGGATGGAATAGTGCCACATGGTATAAAGCTTAATTTAGAATCGATATTAAGAGGCCTGATAAGGTCATGAATGTCTTTAGTGATACCTGCTAAGTAAGTCGTTACTCCCATTTCGCTAGTCATATTAAGAGTTTTGCTTTGCGTTGCTTTTCGAATATCTGCATCAATAAGCACAACTCGTTTCTCTGTTTTTGCTATGCTGAGCGCCAGGTTACGTGAAATGAATGTTTTTCCCTCA
The DNA here is from genome assembly GCA_018054715.1 of Bacteroidaceae bacterium. GTDB lineage: Bacteria > Bacteroidota > Bacteroidia > Bacteroidales > Bacteroidaceae > UBA1794. The sequence continues at coordinate 7,423 of JAGPIY010000005.1, read as the reverse complement.
CTCGGTAAGGTACTCGTAAAAACAATGGTCTTAACTTGTGATTGTTGCAGTAATATATGAGCACGTATGATTTCGATGCTATTTTTTAGTTGTTCTTCTTTTCCTGAAATTTCACCAAATATGTGTATGTGCTTGAATTTCTCATACTCTTTTCTAGTGTAAATTAAATAATCTAGTTTATCAAATAGCATTCCTATAATAAGAGGGAAAAGTAATCCTATAGCCAGTGCGATGGCTAGTATGCGTAATCGGTGTGGATAAATGGTAGCCTGTTGGTTGAATGATGCCGGATCAATAAGTTCTAAATTGCTTTTGTAAATTTGTCGTTTGATGCTTATTTCTTCTTTTCGCAAATGTAATGAAACGTACATAGTTAACATAGTACGTAAGAGGCGTTTGTTTTCGGAATATCTAGTGATTTCTTGAGCTGCATTTTTTGTGTTATGCTCTGTCTGAACTTGTCGATTTAGAAAATAGTTCTTTATTTTAGCAAGTCGAACGACATCGTAGTTTAGCGCTTTTACTACAGCTCCATGTAATTGCTCTAATTCTTTTCGTTTATTTCTTAATAAATCTGATTTTGTGGAGCTGCTTTGTTGCAATAAATCGTAGGTTAGCCAAGTGCGGTTATAGCTTCTTATTATATTACCGGCAAAACGTCCATTCTCTTGGATGTAAGGAAGCAATCCGTCTTCTATATTCATTTTCTTGATTTGCTGATATAACGATTGAGCGATTTGTATTTCACTGTCTATCTCTTCTTTTGTATATTGATATTCTAATAAATCTTTCCATTGAGTGCTGTATGCTACGCGAGCGTTAATAGATTTTGATTCAAGGGCAATGTCCACATTCCCTTTGTCGAGCTTTTCTATCGTTTCTTGTATTGAGAGAATTCTGTTATCTAGAAAAAGAAGGGCTGCCTTGCTAGAACGAAGATATTCTTCTTGATTATTAAAAAGAATAAATTCGAAAAACTTATTTAAAACCTGAACGTTGTCTATAGTGTTTTTGCCTTTGCAAGTGATGTATATAAGAGAACTCTCATCTATTGTTTGTATATCTATACGCCGATTTAAGCTGACGGATAAAGAGTCTTTTTGCTTTTCAGAACTATCTGGGTAAAGGTAATTTGTTGCTTTTCGAAAGAATAGTGAGGAGTTGAGTGTATAGAGCTCATTACTTATATCATTGCCAATTTGATCGGGTGCCAATTCAAAGAGTTTATAGGGGTCATCCGCTCCTCCCATCCCTCGAGTGGGTTTTAAAAGAAAAAGTAAATAGCTTTGATAGATTGGAGTTGCGTAGTGCAAATAAATACCCGCAGCACCAAGTGTTAGTAGGAGCGAGGTTATAAACCATTTCCAACGTTTTAGAAGAATTTGGTATAGATAATATAGCGTTAATTTATTTAGCATTTCTGATTTGCAAAGATACTTAGAAAAAAGAATATTACAAACATTTTGTTAAAAAATAAAGCAGATTCCCTCTTTGGAGCGAGGGAACCTGCTTTTCTGTATTGCTTTTCTAGGACTATCTGTTCCTATTTTAAATATTGGGTTAATGTGGATTTTTGCTTTTTTATGGCTTTTGCAATTACTTCTGCGTTGAGAAGTGCTCCTTTTAAACTGGTGTGTGTATGATCCTTCTTAAAGAATTCTTGAGTTTTCTTTTCTCCTTTTTTCTGTAGAACATTTCCGGTTAAAGTATTTACATCAATTAATTCGCATTGAGTTTGTGCTGCAACTTTACGTGTCCATTGTGCCGTCATATCTGTATCTTGTTCAATTTTCCCATCTTTCCAGATATTACGTGGAGTATGAGTCAGTAGAATAGGGATTCCTCCTTTTTCACGTACATCGCCGATGAACTTGCGAAGATACCATCCGAAGGTATAGATAACTTTATTCTTGCCTGTTTCTTCCATGTGAAATACATGGCTGCTATCTGCAACTCCATAAATTTCTGCACGTGCTTTTCCTGTATTGATAGGGCCACAGTCGTTGTGCCCGAACTGAATAAGTACATAGTCTCCTGGGCGAATAGAATTGTAAACCTTATCCCAACGCCCTTCGTCAAGGAAAGTCCGAGCACTGCGGCCTGCCATTGCACAGTTGCTGATTTGAATGCGTGTAGTATCGAGTATGCTTTCTGCAACTGACCCCCAGCCCCACATACTATTTTCATCTTTATCTTCATTTTTCACCGTGCTGTCTCCTGTGATAAATACTACAGGTAAACCTTTTGAGCGGTTAATGCCTTCAACTATAGGTGTTTCTAGACTTTCTGGAAGAAGATACTGCTTTAGTGCCAATTTTCCTTGATATCCCAATGAATTACCTTGGTAATCTCGGATGCCTTCGGCCATTGAACGTGCATTTATCTCAGCTCCAAATTCACTGGAATGTATTTTGTCGGTATAGAACATGTAGTTCACCTTCTCATGCCCAAATTTCTCAAATTTATTGGCAGTGATGCCATTCAGATCGATGAAAGGAACTTTCATTTCGTTGGCCACCACTAGCGCCCAAAGGCCGAAACTGCGATTTACACGTACTAAAGTATTTGAATCGTTAGGCATCCAAGCATTACGTGGGGTGAGCGATAATAAAACAGGGTTAGCCCCTTTGCTACGTATATCGCGAATGAATTTACGCATGTATTCGCCATAGCTGTATACTGTTTCTTTTTTGCCGGTTTCTTTTATAGTAACAACTAATGAGTCGAACTTACTATAACCTTTTATAGAAGCACGAGCACGTCCTTCGTCGTACGGTCCATTATCATTGTGACCTAATTCAATGACAACCCAGTCGCCTGGTCGAACGCCCTTTAACACATCCGGCCATAGTTTGTTATAGAAAGTACGGCTACTAGTTCCCCCTAGTGCTTGGTTCTCTACGGTGATCTTATTAGAATCGAAGTATTTAGGAGCAAAATAGCCCCATCCCCATTGACCATTATCCCCATTTCCTAGTGTGCCTGTGCGCATGGTCGAATTTCCTATAAGAAAGAGGACGGGGTTATTCCCTTTACGTGATGAGCCCGGTACAGGGCGTGCTGTAGCGGCTTTGTTTAGGCTGTCAAGTGTGAGGTCGGTTACTCCGTTTACATCCTCCATTGGACGAAACTCTTTTGCTTTCTCGTCAATTTGTGCTGAAAGTCCCATTGCGAGGCATAAAGTCCCAAATAGAATACAGATTTTTTTCATTGTAATGTGTATGCTTTTGTAATTTCTGGTTAGTTCTTTTTAGTAACTGGAAAGCTGTATATTATTTCCTGTTAATCCTTCACTTTCTGCCGTTAAGGTGATTTTCCCTTTGGCAGAAGTACTGCGTAATATCACTAAGGCAAGTCCGTTGTATGCTTGTACATAATGATTTTGGAAAGAAGCATGGCTTGTAGCATCTCCATTGTCGGTTGCAACAATTTCTGCAGGTCCGTTCACGGAGAAGCGAATCAAGTTACTAGCTTGTGGAGCAAAAGTCCCTTTACTGTCTTTCATACGTACCGTGATAAATAGTAGATCCTCTCCGTTTGCTTTAAAGTTTGTACGATCGGTAGATAGTTCGAGCTTTGCAGGAGCAGAAGCTGTTTGCACGCAATCTTCAGCCCATTTCTTTCCATCTTTGTAAGCAATGACTTTTAGTTCTCCCGGTTCATAGCGTATGCTGTCCCAACGAAGGCGGTATTCAAACGGGCCTCGTTTCTTAGCTCCTTGTGAAACGCCGTTGATAAATACCTCTGCAGAGTCTCCAGAGGTATACACATGCACGGGAGTGATTTCGCCGATACGTTCAGGCCAAGTCCAATGTGGCAACAGATGCGCCATTGGAAGATCGCTACGCCAATGTGCTTGGTACAAATAATAACGATCTTTTGGGAATCCTGCTAAGTCGATGATGCCAAAATAAGAGCTTCGGCTGGGCACACGTATCTTCCCGATTTCAGCCAGTTCTTTCAACGCACGTTCTTTCTCAGCCGCACTGCTATAGTTATTCAATTCCGCTAAGTCGCTGTTGAAAGGAGTAGGTTCGCCTAGATAGTCAAAGCCCGTCCATACAAATTCGCCAGCTGAAGCAGGGTTCTGCTCTTGTCCTTTAAATTCCCAATCGGGCGGTGTAGCCCAAGAAGGAGCATAAAGATCGTACGAACTCATCTGAAAACCAATCTTCCCTTCTTTCTTGTCGTTAGAAACAGGGAAAGCGTATTCTCCACGGCTACTTATGCAAGACGCTGTTTCGCTTCCATAGAAAGGAATCGTTGTATGGTTGCGGTGGAATTCTTCGTAAAGATGAGGCTTGTAGTTAAAACCAAACACATCGATTGTGTTTTGGAAACCATTGTTGGCTGCCACCGGAAGATTGCTGCCAAAAGTAGTTACTCGGGTAGAGTCTTCAGAATGTGCCAGATCCGTTAGCGATTGTGAAATAGCAAATTTCTCAGGTTTATATTGTTCCCCTATCTCGTTCCCGGTGCTCCACGCAATGACTGAAGGATGATTGCGGTCACGTCGAATAAGTGCACGGAAATCTTGTTCGTGCCAATCGGTATAAAGTAGTGCATATCCGTTTTTCTTTTTGGCCATTGTCCATGTGTCGGAGAACTCATCGAGAACCAGAATACCCATGCGGTCGCAAAGTGTTAATACTTCGGGAGCAGGAGGGTTGTGCGAAGTACGTAGTGCATTCACACCCATCTCCTTTAATATTTTTAGTTGACGCTCGGCTGCTCGCCAATTGAAAGCTGCGCCTAAAGCTCCGAGGTCGTGATGCATGCAGACACCATGTAATTGAACTCGCTGACCATTGAGATGGAATCCATCATTAGTGGTCCATTCGATGCTGCGAATGCCGAAAGGAGTAGAGTAACGGTCGATTTCCCGACCGGCTTGTAATAGAGTGGTTACCGCGATGTAACGATTTTCAGGTGTTTTTATATCCCATAGTTTAGGATTCTTCACTTGAAATTGTTGTGAACAAACTTCACCGTCGGTAAGGTGGGTGAGTGTTTGTTCTGATTGTGCCACCGAAGTGCCCGTTGGCTTACCTTCGGCATCTTGTGCGAAGATATCTGTGTGTACAGTCAGTGCTCTTTTGAGCGAAATCCCTTTTCCGGCTTTCTTTTGAGCTGCTGTAGACTTCAGCGTTAGATTGTAATTTATGATCGCTAAGTCTTTGTCAACAGAAGGAGTAGTGAGGTATGTTCCCCAATGTGCAATATGGATTGGTGCAGCCTTTACTAACCATATATTGCGATAAATACCTCCTCCGGGATACCAACGCGAAGATTCCTTCGGATTGTCGATGCGGATGGCTATTTGGTTAACTTTTCCCTCTTTTAAATATGGAGTGAGATCTACTCGAAAAGAACTGTATCCATAAGCCCAACCTCCGGCTAGTTGGCCATTGCACCATACCGAAGCATAACTCATTGCCCCATCAACATCGAGATAGAACTGTTTCCCCTTGTCTGCTTTATCTACAGTAATTGTGCGACGATACCAAGCCACTCCCCACCAAGGAAGTTTACCTGTTTCGCCCGGATATTCTGATTTGAATGGACCTTCTATTCCCCAGTCGTGAGGCAAGTTGAGGGTGCGCCAAGCACTGTCGTCGAAGTTCCCTTTGGAAAAAGGTCCGGCTTCAGGAGCCTTTCCTTTTGGATGCTGAAAAGGGGTACTCAATTGAACAAACTCATTGCTGGTAGGCAATATCCAATCTTTCAGTCGAGAATAGTTAAGTGTACTGTCAATACCTCCGTTGGAGGAGTCACCCTGTTGAAACTTCCAGTCGTGGTTGAGGCTAATTCGGCTAGCCTCTTGTGCGCGTACCGTAAAAGGTTGCAACATGTAGGCACTTCCAAGTAGAGCACTAAGGGTAAATAGTTGAATCGAGTTTTTCATTCCAGTTCTTGTTGAAAATAAAAATAAAAGGTCAATTAATAGATGCTGCGGGCAAAGATACTGTTTTATTTTGGATCGTGCAAGAAAATAACCCCTCTAATGGTTATCGGAAGATGATCGCTAAATCCACCTTGGTACTTGTATCCGTAGTAGGTACGAAAAGGGCGAACGCCAAACTCTTTTGAATCGGGCTCTAGGAGGAAGTTGTGTTGCACAATTTCGGCTTTGGGGGTAGTGAAATAAAGTCCTTTACGTTTACTCTGATCAGCGTTTCCCTTTTGTAATAAAGCGTCATTTACTAAGAATTGGTCGATAATTTCCCATTCCCCTTGCCACTTGTAAGTGCCATAGATGCCTTGTTCCTGTTTTCTCTTTTTCTTAGAAGTCTCGTATATGGGCAACATTAGGTTGTAGAGCGTCTTGGAGTTGACTCCAATGCTGTCTATGCGACTTGGCGATTGTGCTTGTAATCCCTCGATTACCGAAGCACTTACCGGAGAATCATTAAAATCGCCCATAACAATGATCTGTGGAGAAGTCCTGCAACTCATAATGCTGTCGATCCATTGCTTCATACATTGCGCGGCAAATACACGAGCCGGACGGGACTGTAATTCGCCACCACTGCGAGAGGGCAGGTGAACTACAAATACATCTAGTGTATCTCCGCTAATGATCCTTCCGCTTACATGCAGCATATCGCGGGTTGGCTTGTGCACAATATTCTCTGGGAAACGAATACGGTAGGCGGAGTCGCTGAGCAATCGAAACTGACTGGGTTGATAGAGTAAAGCCACATCAATGCCTCGTTCGTCAGGACTTTCGTGATGTACATACCGATAGTTCGCCTCTTTTAGGAGCGAATATCGCGTTAAGTCGATTAATACTTTCTCGTTTTCAACTTCAGCCAATCCTACGAGAGCCGGAGGGAGCCATCCTCCGGTTGCTATAATTGCTTTTCCGATATTTTGTAGCTTCTTTTTATAGCGCCCATAGCTCCAATATCGGCCTTGTCCGGGTAGGAATTCATAGTCGTTTTTTAAAGAGTCGTGCTGCGTGTCGAAAAGATTCTCGGTGTTATAAAATAGAATCTGAAAAGGACGAGTTTCAGAAATCTCTCGACCTTTATTTTGTACATGAAGTTTATCTTGCGCATGAAGGGTGATGAATGCTGAAGAAGTTAGCACTATGAGGATAAGTTTGAAAGAGTGCATGATTTTTTGAAAGAGTGCATGAATAGGATTAAAAAGAATTGTTCGAAGCGTACAAATATATTGCTTTTTATTGGGAAATGGAATTTGTTTTAAACTCTTTTAAATCGATTTTTATAATACCAGTTCCATCCTACCAATCTATAAACCGAGAAAGAATGCAGCTCTTATAATCTATCTTATCGCTTTGTTCATGCCAAAAGTATTGGCTCTTTAAGAAAATTCAATGAGCAAAGACCACGAAAATATAGCGTATAACAGATCATTTCAAATATTTGAAAAATGCGTTTCTCAATTGTGACAAATG